>JABDLV010000035.1 GCA_013001815.1 Bacteroidia bacterium | reverse complement strand
ATACATTTTTTTCAATGGCTTACCAGTATACAGATGCCGAAATAGTAGATATTATTGATGAAAATGATGTTGTAAAAAGATACTTTATAAAAGTACCTGATGATCAGGAATTTTCGTTTAAAGCTGGTCAATTCATAATGTTGGATTTACCAATTGATTCTAAATACACAAACAGAAGTTACTCAATAGCTTCCGCCCCTTCAACCGATAATATTTTTGAATTGTGCATTGTAATAAACCCTGATGGTTTAGGTACACCTTATATGTTTGAAAATTTTAAAGTGGGTTCTGCAGTGAAAATTTCAAAAGTACTTGGCAAGTTTACCATACCTGAGCCCATTGAAACAGATTTATGTTTCATCTGTACCGGAACTGGCGTAGCTCCATTTCGAGCGCAGATTTTTGACATTTTCAGCAGAAATATTCCACATAAAAATATTTACCTCGTTTTTGGTAACAGAAAAATTAAAGATATTCTTTATAAGGAAGAGTTTGAAAAACTTGCCGAAGAAAAACCGGAATTTAATTTTATTCCCGTTCTCTCCCGAGAAACAGAAGAAACCTGGAATGGCAAACACGGCTATGTGCACCCCATTTATGAGAAGATTTTTAACGATAAGCGAGATGCGAAATTCTATATCTGCGGTTGGACTGCAATGTTAAAAGAAGCAAGAAGCCGTATTGAAGAAATGGGTTATGATCGTAAAAAAATAAAATTTGAATCTTACGATTAATCGCAATTATCGTTTTTCTCTCTTAGCAATATTCTTATTTTTACAAAGGCCATCTACCCCAGCGATTAATGGATTATCAAAGCGAACAAATTGAAATTTATGGTGCGAGGGAACACAATTTGCAAAATATTGACTTGGTGTTTCCGCGCAACAAACTTGTTGTAATTACAGGTTTGAGTGGAAGCGGTAAATCCTCTTTAGCATTTGATACCATTTATGCAGAGGGCCAAAGGCGATACATGGAAAGTTTTTCTGCTTATGCCAGACATTTTCTAGGCACTATGGAAAGACCTGATGTAGATAAAATATCTGGATTAAGTCCGGTGATTTCCATTGAGCAAAAAACAACCGGTAGAAACCCACGCTCTACCGTTGGTACCATTACTGAAGTTTATGACTTTTTGCGCCTATTATATGCAAGAGCCGGAGATGCCTACTCCTATGTAAGCGGAGAACCTATGGTTAAAATGACCGAAGGGCAAATTGTTAAACTAATTGTAAAGGACTTTAAAAATAAACGCATTATACTGCTGGCACCAGTTGTAAAAGGCAGAAAAGGCCATTACAAAGAGCTGTTCAAACAAATTTTACAAAAAGGGTTTTTGAGAGTGCGTGTTGATGGAGAAATTAAAGATATAGCCAAAGGAATAAAGTTAGACAGATATAAAGTTCATGACATAGAAATAGTAATTGATAAATTAAATCTGGAAAAAGGAGCTAGCAAGCGATTGAATGATTCTATCAACATGACCTTAAAGCATGGTAAAGGATCTATGCTGGTTATGGATGAAGAATCAAAAAAACTAAAGCACTACTCCCAACATTTAATGTGTCCAACTTCAGGCATATCTTATGACGATCCGGCTCCAAATAAATTTTCTTTCAACTCACCTTATGGTGCATGTAATAAATGCAATGGCTTGGGAACAATACCGGAAATTGACATTAAAAGTGTTGTACCGGATGATAAAAAAAGCATTAAACAAGGTGGTATTGCTCCTTTAGGCAAATACAAAGACAATTGGATTTTTAATCAATTGAAAGCTATTGGTGTGAAATATGATTTCACGATTAATACCCCAATCAAAGAATTATCTAATAAGGCATTAAACATAATTCTTTATGGTTCGGATGAAGTATTTACTGTTGACAAAGAATACAGTAAAGGGGATAAACACTCTTACTCACTTTCTTTTGAAGGGATTGCAACATTCATTCAACAACAAGTAGATGAGGATTCAACTAAAAACCTTAAAAGGTGGGCAAAAGGTTTTATGCAACCAGTTCTTTGTGATGAATGCAATGGTTCTCGATTAAATAAAGAAGCATTGTACTTTAAAATTTTAGATAAAAATATTTTTGAATTGGCCGAGATGGATATAGCTCAGTTACATGAGTGGTTTCTAAAAAATGAAAAAAAGCTCAGTGGAAAACAACTTAAAATTGGAAAAGAAATTATTAAAGAAATAAAAAAACGTCTCCACTTTTTGTTGAATGTTGGATTGGATTATTTAACCATTAATAGATCTTCTAAATCATTGTCGGGTGGAGAATCTCAGAGAATTAGATTAGCAACGCAGATTGGCTCTCAACTTGTTGGTGTGCTTTACATATTAGATGAACCCAGTATTGGCCTTCATCAAAGAGACAATATCAGATTGATTAATTCTTTGAAAGAGCTTAGAGACTTAGGAAATTCAATTATAGTGGTTGAGCATGATAAAGAAACTATACTATCTGCTGATCATGTAATTGACATTGGCCCGGGAGCTGGTGTACATGGTGGAAAGATTATTGCTGAAGGTACACCCAAAAAAATATTGAAGATTGATTCCATTACTTCTAAATATTTAAGCAATAAACTGGTAATTGAAACGGAAAAAATCAGAAAAGGAAATGGCAAAACACTTAGTGTTAGCGGAGCAAAAGGAAACAATCTTAAGGATGTAAATGTGACATTTCCTCTTGGCACTTTAATTTGTGTAACAGGTGTTTCGGGAAGTGGTAAGTCTACATTAATAAATGATACTGTTTATCCAATCTTGAATGAGCATTTTTATCACTCTAAGAAAAAAGCACTTCCATATAAATCTATAAAAGGGTTAAAAAATATAGATAAGGTTATAGAGATAAACCAAGCACCAATTGGAAGAACCCCAAGGTCTAACCCCGCAACTTATACCGGTGTATTCTCTGACATTCGAGCATTGTTTGCAAGCTTACCCGAAGCGCAAATAAGAGGCTATGCACCCGGTTCATTTTCGTTTAATGTAAAAGGTGGTCGCTGTGAAACATGCAGAGGTGCCGGTATGCGAGTAATTGAAATGAATTTCTTACCGGATGTACATGTAGAATGTGAAGAGTGTAATGGCAAAAGATATCACAGAGAAATTTTAGAGGTGAGGTATAGAGGTAAATCAATAAATGATGTACTCAATCTAAGTATTGAGCAAGCCGTAGAATTTTTTGAGAACATACCATCTATTCTGCATAAAATAAAAACACTGGAAGATGTGGGCTTGGGATATATTACATTAGGACAACAATCAACAACCTTATCAGGTGGCGAAGCACAACGTGTAAAATTAGCATCAGAACTGGCTAAAAAAGATACCGGCAATACATTTTATATATTAGATGAACCTACCACCGGATTGCATTTTGAAGATGTTAGAATATTACTAGACGTTTTACATAAATTAGTAGACAAGGGAAATACGGTAGTAGTAATTGAACACAATATGGATGTAATAAAATGTGCAGACCATATTATAGATTTGGGACCTGATGGCGGCCATCGTGGTGGAATGATTATTACAGAAGGAAGCCCAGAAGAAATAGTAAAAAACAAAAAAAGCATTACGGCACAGTATCTCAAAAAAGAGATTAAGGAGAGTAAACAAAACCCTGTTGTGGTTTAATCCGTATAAGCATCTTTAAATAAACTAGATATGACAGCAAACGAAGCAAAAATCAGGAAGGCTTTTCTAAAAAAAGATTGGCAAGAAATTAAATCAGAAAACTCTTGGCAAATATTTAAAGTGATGGCTGAAATTGTAGACGGATTTGATGCGCTTAGCAGAATTGGACCATGTGTTTCTATGTTTGGATCAGCAAGAACAAAACCAGATGACAATTATTATAAACTAGCTGAAGATATAGCCCATGGCTTAACACAGGAGGGTTATGGTATTATAACCGGTGGTGGTCCTGGTATCATGGAAGCAGCAAATAAAGGTGCACAAAGAGGAGGCGGGAAATCTGTTGGATTGAATATTGAATTGCCTTTTGAGCAAAGCTCGAACCCATATATTGATTCAGATAAATTAATATTTTTTAACTACTTCTTTGTACGTAAATTAATGTTCATCAAATATGCACAAGGCTTTGTTGTTTTGCCTGGCGGGTTTGGTACCATGGATGAGTTATTTGAAGCATTAACATTAATTCAAACAGAAAAAATTGGAAAATTTCCAATCATCATGGTGGGTAAAGAATATTGGGATGGACTTTATCAATGGATTCAAAAAAGGTTAATCGAAGAAAAAACAATTAGCCCGGAAGATTTAGACCTTTTTAGTGTTGTAGATACCAAGGATGAATGCATTACCAAAATTGATGAATTCTATTCCAAATACCTTCTTAAACCAAATTTCTAGGCAATTTAACTTTTTGTTTTTCAAATACTTACAGCCTTCATTCAATTTCTTGGCTCTATAGGTAACAAAGCCATTTTATATAAGTATAACATGTAGTGAATGGAATTGGTATGTCTAAGGCTTAGGCTATTTAACCAATAAAACAATTTCAATGGAAAATACATTACGCGTACTTGTTGTTGATGATGATAAAATAAACCGAATAGTAGCTTCTAAATGGCTGAACAAATGGGGCTTTTTAGTTGATGTTGCAGTGGATGGTAAAGATGCCGTACACAAAGTAAAATCTAACAGCTACTACATCATTCTAATGGATTTGCAATTACCGGTTATGAATGGAATGGATGCAACCAAAGAAATTCGAACTGATTTACAATCACCAAAAAACAAAATTCCCATTATTGCAATGAGTGCTAATGATTCTAAATCTGAAATGGAATCTTGCATTAGAACCGGCATGAATGACTACATATCGAAACCATTCGACCCGGTATTGCTTAAAAATAAAATAACAGACCTAGCTCAGGGCTATTTGTTAGATGAGAAAGACCATAACCATGAAATGGTTGTTAAATCAACAACACAGAAGTACACTGATTTAACAATGCTGAAAAAAATGGCAGATGGAAATGATCAATTCATAAAAGATTTTATAACGCTCTTTTTAGAAACTGCTCCAGCAACTATAATGGGAATGCAAAAAGCACTTTCTGAAAAAGACTGGATATCAGTTAAAAACTTAGCACATAAGCTAAAACCTTCGTTTAACTATTTGGGCATTATGCAGCTTACTGATGCTGCTGCAACTATTGAAAAAAATGTAATTAAGCAATTAGACATGGATGCCATACCAAGTCTAGTTGACCAAATTGTTGAAATAAGCAATATCGCTTTTACCGAACTAAGAAATGAAATCAATTACCCGATAGACAACGCTTAAGGAATATGGAAACAAAGCATAGCGCCAAAATTTTTATTGTTGATGATGATGTAATGGTTGCAAGCCTGATTAAAAAATCGGCTGAAGACCTGCCTGATGTGGATTGCTACGTATTTGGTTCTGCTGAAGAATGCCTTTCCCAACTGCATTTACGCCCGGATGTAATTACAATTGACTACTATTTACCTGATTCAGATGGCTTGGAATTATTAAAAAAAGTAAAAGCCTTTGATGAAAGCATAAACACTATCATCATTTCAGGACAACAAAATATTGATGTTGTTGTTGAATCCTATCGTAATGGAGCTCAAGACTACATTGTAAAAGATGAAAACATGGTTGCTAACCTTCACTCATCTTTCAAAAACTTATTGCTGAATGTAAATCTTCGTAAAGAGGTAGAAATTTTACAAGAACAAATTATAGACAGGCACAAGTACAATCACATTATTGGTAACAGTCCTCAAATATTAAATGTTCTAAAACTGATTCAAAAAGTTGAAAGAAGCAACATATCAGTGCTTGTAACAGGAGAAAGTGGGACAGGTAAAGAACTAGTGAGCCGTGCCATACACTATAATTCCAAAAGAAAGAAAAAACCCTTTGTTGCAGTAAATTTAAGTGCAATACCAAATGATTTACTAGAGAGTGAATTATTCGGACATGAAAAAGGAGCATTTACCGATGCAAGAAGCAGAAGAATAGGAAAATTTGAACAAGCTGATAGTGGTTCTATTTTTCTAGATGAAATTTGTGAAATGGAAACCGGTTTGCAGTCAAAATTACTTCGAGTACTTCAAGAAAAAGAATTATCTAGAATTGGTAGCAATAAATTATTGAAGCTTGATTTTAGAATGATTTCGGCAACGAATCAAAATATTAAACAACACATCAAAGAAGGTAAGTTTAGAGAAGATTTATTTTATCGCATACAAGGTTTTCAAATTGAATTACCTCCTTTACGAGAAAGAGGAGATGATATCATTCTTTTATCTAATCACTTTCTGGATTTGTTTACCAAGCAAAACAATTTGGACAATTTGAGTTTGTCTAAAAAAGCCAAAGAATATTTAATGCAATACTCTTGGCCGGGCAATGTGAGAGAATTAAAATCTGTAATTGAACGAGCAGCCCTTTTGTGTGAAAATGAGGTAATAGATGTATCTGACATCCAAATACTGGCAGCTTAAATTACAAGTAACTGTTTTTCAGCTATATACAAATAGCATCTAGATAAAAATTAAGGCTGTTTTCAGAACCTTCAAGGGCCTTTTAGAGTATACACTAAATAGAAATTGCCCATCATGAAACTACTAAGAAGAAATAATCTTGAAATCTCTAAGCAAATTGGCTTATTGGCCTTTGCTTTTGCAGTTCTTTTGATAGCTTTTTTCTTTAACGGAAACCACAAAGAATCTGCTAAAAAAGCCCAACAAGTTGTTGAAGCGAAATCAAGCAATTCTCCTTCCTAGCAAATAGCAAATATCAACCTTGGCACTCGGTCTAAAAAATAAGTCTCGTCATCAACTACGAATATTTAACCGTGGTATATATGTTATCGGTATACTTTCGGGTATTGTATTGGTAATTTATTTTACCATGTTTCTAAACCTGGGCGTAACGCAAAACTCGAGTGCAAATCAAAATACAGAAGCTGAAAAAATATTGGGTATTGATGAAGAAAACATCATTAGCTATTACAGCTTTGATAAATACCCGGTGCTAAAATCTACAAAAGGACTTTCCGCTAGTACCATTAGCAAATATGCTAATATAAAAGGCTCTAGTGAAATCAGAACACCAGGACTAAGTGCAGGTAATCAATCTGAAAATATCAATATGGTATTTGATATTCATCCTAAATTTAACAGTGCGGGAATTTCTGTGCAGTGCACATTCAAAAACCTTGAAAACACTGGTACTTTGTTCAAAAGGGGTAAAAACTTTGAGCTGAGCTTTAGTGGAAATGACTTAAGAATAAAATACTCATTATTTCAAAATGATGACTCTCCAATTAAAGTCAATAAAAAAATACCTAATGCCTTGCCAAAAGTCGCAGAGATGACAGAGGTCAAATTTTTGTACGAGCCCACTCTTGGTTTAGCGGTTGTTCAAATCAATGGAAAAAATGTATGGAAAAATAGAACACAACCAAATTTAGCCCTAAATTGGGAAAGCACTAAGCCATTTGTTTTTGCAAGCACAGTTAATGCATCCGGAAGTGATGAAGTGATTATAAATGATCTATTAATTGCTACCACTACTCCACCAATAAAATTACCTTTTGAATTATTAAGCTTTAGTTCTGTTTCTGATAAAAATGAAGTGATTATTGATTGGTATACATTTGAAGAAAATGAAACAGAATATTTTATCATAGAAAAATCTATAGATGGGAAAAAGTTTGAAGAAGTTGGACGAACAAGAGCCGCTGGCCATTCTTCAGAACTAATGAACTATACCATGACAGATCAATTCCCTAAAAAAGGAATTAACTTTTACCGACTCAATCCATCCAGCTCCAAAATTCCCCCTTCCTTGCTTCCTGTAACGGCTGTAGATCACCAAAATAAAGGCGCAGAAGCAAGTCGTTAAAAATTTAATTTAAAGTTTTGAACAGGCCTGTTCATAAGTCCGGTAACCATTTCAATTTGATTTCGTAAAAAACTATAAATCAGGCAATTATTATTGTTCTGATTGGCCTTTAAAAAGCATAAAAGAAGAAAAAAGTAAGCGCTTTTACCTCTAAATGTTAATAAAATAAAAGGAATTATTTGAGCGGCAAATTTATATTTGCCTCTGTTCTAAGCATTTGGCTAAAGAGCGCTCCCCCTTTAACTTTTAGAGAAAAACACTGAGTGAAAACCAAATAAATATTGGGTATTACTAAGTTTAAAAGAATGAATAATACGTGCTAGTCATTCATAATGGCATAACATTTGTAAAACGAATAATATTAGAAACTTAAATTTTAAAATTAAAAACCATGTCAATTTTTAAAGAATTTAGAGACTTTGCCATTAAAGGCAATGTTGTCGATTTAGCTGTTGCATTAGTAATTGGTGCAGCTTTTGGAAAAATTATTGCTTCGTTCGTAGGCGATATATTAATGCCACCACTAGGCCTTTTAGTAGGTGTAGATTTTGCAACATTAGGCCATGAGCTGCAAGCCGCTGTTATGAATGGCGATGCAGTTGAAAAAGAAGCTATCATACTAAAATATGGTGCATTCATTCAAACTTGTATTGATTTCGTATTAGTTGCTGCCGGTGTATTTATGGCGGTTAAGTTAATTAACTCAACTAAAAAGAAAGAAGAAGATGCTGCTCCGGCTGCTCCTCCTGCAAACGAAGTGTTGTTAGGTGAAATTAGAGATTTATTAAAGAAATAATATCTGTAAATAAAATAAAAGCCCTACCCTTTAGCTTGGGTATGGCTTTTTTAATCTAAAAAACTCAAATCAAAAAAAACATACTATGAAAAATTTATTAATTATTGGATTAGCATTTGTGTTTGGAATTTGCACTGCAAATGCGCAAGACGGTGTGGCTCAAGATACCTCATGGAAAAAGGGCGCTACCGGTGCTTTAAATTTTAATCAAATATCTTTAACTAACTGGGCAGGTGGTGGAGAAAACTCTCTTGCCGGAGCTCTATTTGTAACTGGTTTCGCGAACCATGCAAAAAATAGATTTGCTTGGGATAATGTTGCTGATGTTAGCTATGGTTTAATAAAACCTGGTAGTGATGACATTAGAAAAAACGAAGACAAATTTGAAATTAACTCTAAAGCAGGTTACCGTACTTCTGAAACGAGTAAGTGGTATTACACTGCATTAGGAAATTTTAAATCTCAGTTTGCTGAAGGATTCTTGTATGGTGAACTACCAAACGGACAAGAAACTAAAGTGTTAAATTCTAATTTTATGGCTCCTGGATACTTTTTAGGTGCACTGGGGATGGACTACAAACCAAGTGATAACTTTACAGTATTCATTTCACCCGTTACTTCTAAATTTACCTTTGTAACTGAAGACAAGCTAAGTGATGAAGGTGCATATGGAGTTGACCCGGGTGAAACTTCCAGAAGTGAATTTGGGGGATATGCTAATGCGAGATACACAGTTGACTTAAAAGAAAATATTAACTTATTAAGTAAACTAGATTTATTCTCTAATTATGGCGAAAACCCAGACCATATTGATGTAAATTTAGAAGTTCTAATCGCAGCACAGTTAACAAAGTTTTTATCTGCTAGTTTTGGTATACAAGCATTGTACGACCATGACATTACAGTTCCTAAAACGGATGAAGATAACAGACCAGGAAAAGGGACTCAATTCAAGCAAGTCATTGGAATTGGACTTTCTCACTCCATAGGTGACTAAATATATATTGCTTGCAAACCAAGCCTCGTTGCCCTGCAGCGAGGCTTTTTTTATGGTTTGAATTGCACTTTTTCTAATGTACTTTAGTTTTTCTATGAGTACTCAAAATAAATTTCAAATTTTTCGTTCATCTGCCGGTTCAGGCAAAACCTTTACACTGGTAAAAGAGTACTTTAAAATCATATTAGAAAACCCAGATAGGTTTAAACACACGTTAGCCATTACTTTTACAAATAAAAGTATGGCCGAAATGAAAAGCAGAATTTTAGAAACGGCACAAGACATTGCTTTAAACCAAAATAACGACATATACAATAAGGTAATTGAAGAAAAGCATGAACTAAAAGCCAGGCAAAAGGAAGCAAAAAAGGTCTTAAAAAACATTTTGCATAACTATCCGCAATTTTCCATTAGTACCATTGACAGTTTTTTTAGTAAAGTTATCCGCTCATTGGCTTATGAGTCTGGAGTACCGATGCAATTTCAAATTGAACTAAATAACAAGCAGATTATAGATAAAATATGTGCTGAATTATATTTTGACATCGGAACAGACGAGCCCCTTAAAAAATGGTTGTTAGACTTTACCAACCATAAGATTAAAGAAGAAAAGGGCTGGAATTTGGATAAAAACCTGAAGGATGCCGCAAAAGAGCTATTCAATGATGCCTTTAGAACGGTGCAACCGTTAAGAAATGAAAATGAAACAGAAACCGTAAAAAAACTAAATAAGATTATTGCGGTATATGAGAGCGCTGCCAACAAAATTGGAAAATCCTTCGAATCTGTATATACAAAGAACAACTTAGACATATCAGATTTTTACAGAACCAATACCGGACCGGCTAAAATTTTATTGAACTGGGCAGCAAAAAATTATACTGAACCCAATTCTTATGTTCAAAAATTCTACAATGGCAATACGGAATGGGGACGGGCAAAACAAGCAAATAAAGATTTGGTTGATTCCATGGCAATGGAGTTTAATGGGATGCTAGATGAGGCAATGCAACATCACATTCGAAATAGCACTGACTATAATACGGCCAAGGAAATTAGAACAAACCTCTACTCTACTGCTGTATTAAATAAGCTAGACGAAAAATACAATGGTTACAAAGAAAACAATCAGGTTTTAACCATTAATGATTACATGCACTCATTATCTAATTTAGTTGGTGATGATGATACTCCTTTTGTTTATGAAAAAGTAGGCACTCGTTTTCATCATTTGCTAATAGATGAGTTTCAGGATACATCTGCAACACAATGGAAAAACCTTAAGCCTTTAGTAGAAAATTCTCTTGCCGAAGGAAAAAGCAGTTTGGTAGTGGGCGATGCTAAGCAAAGCATTTACCGCTGGCGCGGAAGCAGAATGGAATTACTTGCCGGTGAAATACATGACGAACTCGCTCACTGGGAAAAAATTATTGAAGATGAACCCTTAGACACCAACTATAGAAGCACGAAAGAAATTGTAGAATTCAATAATGCGTTTTTCCATGCAGCCAAAGAAATAGTTTTAGAAGAAAAGCAAACATCTTTTCTTCCAGATGATTTAGAAACTATAAAACATGTGTACGATGAGGAAACACTAAAACAAATTCCGCATGAAAAAGATGGTGGATATGTTGAATTAAATATTTTACCGAAAGAATACCCGGCAAACTTTAATGCCGAAATACAGCAAGAATATTCTGTTTTTTATAACCAGGCAATGCAGTACACATTGCAAACCATTAACAGTTTATATGCAAAAGGCTATAAGGATGAAGACATTTGCATTTTAGTTAGAAAAAAAGATGAAATTAAAATGCTTACGCAGTTTTTATTGCAAAATGACATTAGTGAAATTGTGTCTGCAGATTCATTATTTATTGATGATGCCAGCAGTGTAGCATTGTTACTCAATACACTTAGGCACATTAATAATTACGATGACCAGGTTGCCATTGCTAACATCATCTATCACCATAATACACTGCAAAATGAAAACTATGATTGGAATGCCTTATTGAAATTTAAAATCGTTGATAGTATTCCGTCAGATTTGGAAGAAGAATTTCTAAAAGTAAAAAGCCTGCCTTTGCTCAATGCATGTGAATCTATTTGCAGATTGTTTGAACTTGATACTACGAATGATCAATACATTTTAAAATTTCTTGACATTGTTTTGGCCTATTCCAAAAGACCTGAATCTAATTTGAGTGATTTTTTAGAGTGGTATGAAAGCAGTGATACCCAAAGCTTAGATAATTCTGAAAACCAGAATGCCATCCAAATAATGACCATACACAAATCTAAGGGCTTGCAGTTTCCAGTACTAATTGTTCCGTTTGCTAACTGGCAATACAGTGGTGGAGCAAAAGTTTCTACAGAATGGCTTAAAACAGAGGAGAAGAATTTTGAGGATATCAATTTTCAATCCATTAGAATGGTGAGCAACTTAGAAAAAACCCATTTTATTAATGACTACAAGCATGAGCAGTCACTAAATCTGATAGACAACTTAAATCTTCTTTATGTTGCTTTTACCCGTGCTGAAAATAAATTATTTATTGCCGGCAACGATGATTCTACAAGAAATCTATCTAACACTTCCCAATTAATCAAAGCAGTACTAGATTCTGAAAAAATTGAAATAAAGAAAGCAGATAATGCTGAAGTGTATTCTATCGGAACAATCAACAATAAAATTGAAAAGACAAAAGATGATAAGCCAAACATAAACTCTTTTAGCAATCCTGAGCAAATTACCTTAGAGAATTATCAATTTTTAGATTGGGAGAATACTTATTCGCTTTCTTTAAAATCGCTTCAAGAAAAAGAAGATTTTGGCAAAGAAGAAATTAGGTTGGGTAATACCATTCATAATAAACTATCAAGAGTTGAGTATAATGATGAGCTGCATGAGCTAATAGAACAACTAAAACAAAAAGAAGAAATGCAATTGCCTCATTTTTCTGAGCTGGTAGATGGCCTGGTTGAAATGGAGAAAAACCCCGAAACAACACGTTGGTTTAGCAAAGATTTCACAATAAAAAATGAGAAAAATATAATAGATAAAGATGGAAAGCTTTACCGCCCGGACCGTGTTATATATAATGAAGAGAAATGTTTGGTAATAGATTATAAAACAGGGGCACAAAGCAATGAGCATAAAAAACAAGTAAATGAATATTGCAGCTTTTTACGAAAAATGGGCCACAAAAAAGTAGCAGGTTTTATCCTTTATCTTTCTCCATTCTTCATAGATAAATTATAAATTGCAGCCCAATTTAAAATTCAGACTATGTCAAACGCATTATTCCAAGTACCCTACCCTGTAAATGAACCGGTTAAAAACTATGCCCCCGATAGTCCCGAGCGTGCAGAAGTAAAAAAAGTTTTAGCAGATCTAAGCAAAAAGAAAATAAATGTTCCCATGTTTATTGGTGGCAAAGAGGTGATGACCAAGAAAACCATGAAAATGAGATCTCCTCATAATCATAAACATGTATTAGGTGAACATGCCTTTGGTACCAAAAAACACGTAAAAGATGCAATTGATGCGGCACTGAAAGCCAGAGAAAAATGGGCCAGCTTACCATGGGAGCAACGCGCTGCTATCTTTTTAAAAGCTGCAGATTTGTTAGCCGGTCCCTATCGTGCAAGAATGAATGCGGCAACCATGTTGGCACAAAGCAAAAGTATATACCAGGCAGAAATTGATGCTGCTTGTGAAATGATAGACTTTTTAAAGTTTAATGTGCAATACGCAACAGAAATTTACGCAGAACAACCGGAAAGCAATGAAGGTATGTGGAACCGAATGGAATACCGCGCATTGGAAGGATTTGTATTTGCCTTGACACCATTTAACTTTACCTCTATTGCAGGAAATCTACCTGCTTCTGCTGCGTTAATGGGAAATGTTTGCGTTTGGAAACCTGCAGACACACAGATTTATTCTGCACACGTAATGATGGACTTATTTAGAGAAGCCGGTGTACCGGATGGGGTAATTAATTTAGTATTTGTTGATGGACCGGAAGCCGGTGATGTTATTTTTAACCATCCGGAGTTTGCAGGCATACATTTTACCGGAAGTACGGGTGTTTTTAGAACCATTTGGAAAACCATTGGAAATAATATTGCAAAATACAAAAGCTACCCTCGTATTGTTGGCGAAACTGGTGGTAAAGACTTCATAATGGCACATAAGAGTGCCGATGCAGATGCATTGGTTACTGCATGCACAAGAGGTGCATTTGAATTTCAAGGACAGAAATGTTCTGCTGCCAGCCGTGCATACATACCAAAAAGCTTATGGAAAAAAGTAGAAAAGGGTTTAGTTGCTGATGTGAAGAGCATAAAAATGGGAGACCCTGCTGACTTTAGAAACTTTTTTAATGCAGTGATTGATGAAAAAGCATTTAATAAAATAAGCAAGTACATTGATAAAGCAAAGAAAGCCAAGGATGCAAAAATTCTAGTTGGCGGAAAGTACAATAAGGAAGTTGGTTACTTTATTGAACCAACCGTTATCGTGACAACAAATCCAAAGTTTACAACCATGTGTGAAGAAATATTTGGACCTGTACTTACAATCTATGTGTATGCAGACAAAGACTTTGAAAAAACATTGGAAATATTAGACAGCACTTCTGAGTATGCGTTAACCGGTGCCATTTGGGCACAAGACCGTTATGCAATAGATTTAGCCAACAAAAAATTAATAAACGCAGCCGGTAATTTTTATATAAATGATAAACCAACCGGTGCAGTTGTTGGCCAACAACCATTTGGTGGTGCTCGTGGTTCGGGTACAAACGACAAAGCAGGAAGTAAACTTAATCTTCTACGTTGGGTAAATGCTCGTACCATTAAAGAAACCTTTAATCCACCAAAAGATTATAGATATCCGTTTATGGGAGCTGAGTAATTCGGAAAGACTAATATTCAACGATTAAATATAAAGACACCATGAAAGAATTTATGTTATTTATTAAAAATGAAGGAAACCCTGTTGCCAGTCTTACTCCGGAAAAACAACAAGAACACATTCAAAAAGTAGGCGGCTTTATTATGAAATTGGTTGAAGGTGGAAACATGAAATCAGCACAACCACTGGAGCCACAAGGTTCAGTAGTGTCTTTTAATTGTGGCCAGGCCGTTGTAGAACCTGTTGATGAAAACAAAGAAGTTATTTCAGGATATTATCATTTAATGGCGAAAGACTTAAACGATGCCATTGAAATTGCAAAGTCTGACCCGCGATTTGAAGATGGAGATTGGAAAATTGAAGTGAGACCAATTATGAAAGTTGAAGGAGTCAACTAAGTCAAACAAATCCTTATTAAAATTAATTTTATTTTTTTCATTTCTACATTCGTATTGAGGGGTTCGCAAACCCAATAAACTGCGCTTATAAACAAGCTGTGCGCCTTACAGCAGAGCGACTCAGAATAAATCAATAATTGCTTTATATTACATTGTGATACTTGCAATGTTCCGGTTTGGTGGCAAGAGTCAATTAAGTATGAAGAAATTTATAATAAAAACGTTGCGTTTTTTAATTCCTCCATTGGTAATACTTGGCATTGGACTTTTTATATATGTTCATACAATTGGAATCGAAAACTTACCGGCTTTAAATTTTTCAAGTAGTTATTCATACAATGAAAAAATTCGATTCTTAAAAAATAATTCAATAACTCCTGAAGTAATCGCGGTTGGTTCATCTATGACTCTGAATAATCTGAGCTCAGAAGTTGTCACTAAAGAGTTTCAGAATAATAACTACCTAAACGTGTCATCATGGGGCGTAAAAACCAGTGAAGGCTATAAACTATTGAAAAGCTTGTATGATTTAAATGAGTTTAAGCAAGTTATTTCGGTTGTAAATATTGGAGACTTTACAAAAGCTTCTAAAAAAATTGATTACAATTTTATTCATCATTATTTAACGAATGATGATTTAAAAACTACTTATTCAATTGCAAGAAATTTTGATTTACATTATTATCTAAAGAATATTGATTATGCCAACTATGTAAGAAATTGTAACAAGGATTATGATTACTTAAACTATGATGATTATGGCATGGTGAAATTCAGTACTCATGGTTTTAATATAAAGGATGAACGTTGGAAAAATAATCGCTTAGATAAAGTACCCGATATAGCAGAGTATTCTTATTTAGACAGCATAGCTAACTTTTGCACTAAGAATAATATTGAATATTATGTATTTCATTCTCCCCATAGAATGGGCTTAATTCAAGAATTGAACACACAGGAGAATGAAAAATTCGATTCTCATTTAAAAAAAATTGACCGCATTGTTAGCCCTAAACATTACTTTGTTAATGCAAATGATACTACCTGGCACGATGCTCTTTTTGTGGATGGAATACATTTTAATGAAACTGGAGCAAAATTATTTACTCAATATTGTTTTGACAGAGTAAAATACGCAGCACAACAAAAGCCATAAAGAAATCCGGCTGAATACGGAAAAGACCGCTGCCGCTCAATCTCTTCACATCCTCTTTTTTACTGAAAATCTCATTTTTTAAAATAAATTTTCCATTTTCTGTGATTTTTTAAGTTAGTGTGCGAATAATAGAGTAAACACGCAAGGCTAAGTATGTCCACGGTAAATAATATAGATTTAGAGAAGGCTTTTATAGACTTATTAGAGAATAATAAGCGGCTTATATTCAAAATTGCTTCGGCATATGAATATAATCCGGAATTCAGAAAAGACTTAATTCAGGATATCATTATTCAGCTCTGGAAGGCCTTCCCAAATTTTGATAATAAGCATGCCGTAAGCACATGGATTTATCGCATTGCCTTAAATGTTTCCATCTCTTGGTTGAGAAAAGAGAAAAGCAGAAAAAAAACACATACCTCCTACGCCCAAGATTTTATTATAGAAACGGAAACTGAAAACCAAAATGAAAAAATGAAATTGCTTTACAAATTTTTAAATGAGCTAAAAGAACTGGACAAGGCAATTATGATTTTACGCCTTGAAGGTTTAAACAATGAAGAAATTTCTAACATTATGGGGATTTCAACAAGCAATGTTTCTACCAAAGTAAATCGTATTAAAAATACACTTAGTGAAAAATTTAAAAAAATAAACACATAAAAAAATGGAATTAGATCAATTAACAGACATCTGGAAAAACACAGATAAAGAATCAGAAAAATTAGAAATTAATAAAAGTCTCTTTAAAGAAGTTGGCATGAGTAAAATCAAATCCAACTTAATGGAATATAGATTAGAGAATACTATTGAATTAATTGTAAATAGTTTGTTTATCATATTCCTGGTTTATTTTATGGTGAACCATTTTACGGTTGCTAAATTTTTCGTGCCGGCATTATTACTGTGGATTTCAGCAGTTGCAAGCATAGTGCTAAGTGGCTACAAAATTTATTGGTTCCAAAGTATTGATGCCAAAAATTCAATCATTAAAACACAAAAAGCAATTGAAAGAATAAAGTTTTTTGACCGGTTAGACACCAATACACTAATGATTGTAATACCTGTTTTTTCATTGGCAATTTTAATTGTGCTTGCCAAAGGCTTATTAGGAATTGACTTATACGCAATAGGTAATTGGATGGTACATTATTTCTTTGGAAGTATGATTGTTGGCATAATTATAACTGTTCTACTTAGATTATTTCCGGATAAAAACTTAAAAAAGGCAAGTGATTTTTTAAAAGAAATTAAATCACTTGATACTAATGAGAATAAATAATAATTTCATAGACAAGTATAAGTTTTTATTGAATTTTAATTTTTTTAAACAAGCATTACCATGAAATACATAGTTATCGTTTTTGCAACCCTTACCTTTTTGTGTCAAGATGCGTTTGCACAGCAGTATAAAGTAATCACCACAGTTGAATCAATTGTACCAATGGGTATTGGAAGATCAAGAATCATCGACCACAAACAAAATCAAAACCTGGAACAGGCAACTACGGAAAGAGATGAAGGAAATAAAAGCGACCAAAAAAAGGTTAAACGAAAAGACTTGAAGATTGATAATTTAGATGAAACCAAACTGCTTAACTTTTACAGTGGAGTTGGTATTAATTTTAGAAATATAGCATCCAACGATGCAATGATATCTGCTAAAATAAATGAACTCATAAATGATGGTTGGCAATTAGAATTTGTTACCAGTGGTGTAGAAAGCAGCGCAGGCGAAGGAGATAATAATGGAATTTTTATAACTCGCTACATATTCAAAAAATAATAACGAATATTAATCGTTCAATTTTTCTGAAAGATTGTAAAATGTCTCATAGGGACCTTTCAATATAAACATGTTGTTAATCCATGCAGGTAAGTCACCTCCGGGATCAACCTCAAGAATATATTCCACGTTTATACTTTGATTTTCAATCTTTGTAATTTTCCAATCAGCCTTAAAATGAGATAAACGAACCAGTCCATCAACTTTTGGCACTCCATACTCATCACAAGTACCTTTTATAGTAATATACTCCGGTAAACTGTCTATATTAAATTCTAAATTAATTACAGCATCCCTATTGGCAACCGGCCAGGGCAAATCCGTTTCTGAATAATAAGAAATATCACTTGGATCTTCTGCAGAGAGCAGTTTTATATTTTTTGTTTTGTAAACCCAGCCTTTCATTCCGTCAACATCGGTTAGTACCTTCATTAATTCCTCAAAGTCTCCGTTTAATTCGCACTCCACTTTAACGGCTTTAAAATTGCCATAAGGCAAATGAGAGGAATAAACTTTAATTCCATGCTGGTCTTTTTCTAACTCCCAGTCATATTGTGCTTGCAAGCATAACGGAATAAAGCAAAAGAGAAATACGGAGATTATTCGAGACATTGAACTTTTAGTATAGTTCGAGTAGAATCTAAAGTTAAGAACTAAACTCTGAATTTTCATCAATGTCCTTGTTTTTAATACACAAAATGCCGTAAATTGCTTACGCTAGTCATTGAATAAATGCTTTGAACAATTTGTAAAAATTAATGAGGATTATAATTGCAGGTGCCGGAGATGTTGGCTTTCACATTGCAAAGTTGTTATCTTATGAAAATCAAGATATCACCATTGTTGATACCGACACTGAAAAACTAAACTACGCATCCAACCAGCTAGATGTTGCAACCATAAGTGGCAATGCAGCACACTTCGAAACTCTGAAAGAAGCAAATATTGCGAAAGCAGATCTTCTTATTACAGTAACTAATTCTGAAGAAACAAATATTGCCTCTGCAATTTTAGGTAAGCACTTAGGCGCTGAAAAAACTATTGCTCGCATTAGCAACATTCGTTATCGTGAAGATGAACACAACAGAGAACTGAATGCCCTTGGTATAGATGAGTTAATCTCACCGGAATCGCTGGCATCAAAAGAGATTGAACGCCTACTGGAAAAAGCAGCGCTTACGGATAAGTTCGACTTTGATGATGGCCTGCTTTCCTTAATTGGCATTCATATTCATGAAAATGATATTCTACTTGGTAAAACAATTAGCGAGGCCTCTTTCCTAAATCCTGATTTAGATTTTTTAACTGTAGCCATTCTAAGAAACAACGAAACCATTATTCCGCGTGGAGATACGGTAGTAAAGAATAATGACCATGTTTACTTTATAGCGCAACCCAGCGGAATTGAGCGTATTGCCAAAATGACCAACAAAGAAAAAGTTGAAATCAAAGATGTAATGATCATTGGCAGCAGCAAACTAGGTTACCATGCAGCTCAGCGACTAGAAAAAAAATACCGCATAAAATTGATTTGTGAAGACAAGAAAAAAGCATTTCAGTTGGCAGACGAACTAAAAGATGTACTGGTAATTAATGGCGATTTGCATGACGTAAAATTACTGGAGGAAGAAGGATTAAATGATATGGATGCATTCATTGCAGTTACGGATGACTCTGAAACAAACATGATTGCAAGCCTGGTGGCAAAGAATCATGGTGTTGAAAAAACAGTTGCACTAGTAGAGAACATAGAATACATACACCTTTCACAAAATATTGGTGTGGATACACTAATCAATAAAAAACTTATTGCAGCGAATTTCATTTTCAGATATATACGCAAAGGTGAAATCGTTTCCATTGCCAGCTTGCATGGTGTAGAAGCGGAAGTATTAGAATTTGAAGTAAAAGAAACTTCAAAAATTACCGAACAGCAATTGAAGAAATTAGGGTTTCCAAAAGGTGCCATTGTTGGCGGTGTAATTAGAAATGGACAGGGGTTAACTGCATTAGGGGACTTTAAATTCAAACCTAAGGATCGTGTAGTAGTGCTTTCAAGACCGGAGTGCATAGAAGTAATCGAAAACTTTTTTAACTAGATGAAGAAATTTAATATTTCTCTCATTATTAACATTTTGGGTACGCTGTTATTATTAAACGGTGCCTTTATGTTGCTTTGCTTACCGTTCTCTTTTACCTCTGATCACAATGCAGCACAAGCAATCATAATAGCCAGTGCAATAACCTTGGCTTCAGGGGCTTTAGCAAGATTTTTAACCAACAGATCATTAACCAAAGAATTGAGTAAACGCGATGGTTATCTCATTGTAACATTTGGCTGGTTGTTTATGACACTATTTGGTTCTCTACCCTATTTAATAAGCGGTTACATACCAAATGTTGTAGACGCACTTTTTGAAACCATGAGTGGGTATACCACCACCGGTGCAACCATACTTACAGATATTGAAGCTTTACCAAATGACTTGTTAATTTGGAGAAGCATCACTCAATACATTGGTGGCATGGGAATCATTGTACTTGCGGTTGCGATTTTACCCATACTTGGCATTGGAGGTATGCAGCTGTTTGGCGCAGAAGCTCCCGGTATTTCTGCAGACAAATTACACCCCAGAATTAAGGATACTGCGTTAAGATTGTGGTACATCTATGTAAGCCTAACTGTATTAGAGTGTGTGCTATTAATGATTGGTGATATGCCATTCTTTGATGCCCTCAATCACTCCCTTACTACCATTGCCATAGGTGGTTTCTCTATTAAAAATGAAAGCATAGCGGCATATGACTCAGCATATATTCAATATGTTATTATGGCCTTTATGATAATCTGCGCTACAAACTTTACGCTCATTTACTTTGGTGTAAAACTAAGATGGCGAAAAATTATAGAGAATGAAGAGTTCAGAAATTACATTTTAATGATGGGGCTCATGATTACAATTGTAACTATTGCACTTTTTCAATTAAGAGAAACAGAATTTGAGCAAGCCTTTAGAGATTCTGCATTTAATACCATTTCAATATTAACTACTACCGGATATGCCACTTCTGATTATACCAATTGGAATCCATTTTTAACTACACTATTTTTTACTTTGATGTTTGTTGGTGGATGTTCGGGCTCCACAGCCGGTGGTGTAAAAGTTGCGCGTCTTACAGTTTTATTTAAAAACAGCTTCGCTCAATTAAAAAGGCAAATGCATCCTTCAGCAGTAATACCTGTGCGTTTAAACGGTAAAGCCGTACCCCAAGATTTAACTTTTAACATTCTGGCTTTCATCATGCTTTATCTAACCATATTTGTGTTCTCAAGCATTTTCATGAGTATGATTGGCATCGATTTTTTAACTGCAATTGGAGGAGTAGCCAGTGCACTGGGCAATATTGGTCCGGGAATTGGTTCAGTTGGCCCGGTTGATAATTATGCGCATTTGCCTGGCATTGGTAAATGGTATTTATCTCTATTAATGCTAGTGGGTAGGTTAGAATTATTTACTGTTCTCATGCTATTTACCCCTTACTTCTGGCGTAGATATTAATCTGCAATTGTTAATTTCTTTACTGGCCTAGATACCAATATTGGCTGCATATTCGTTTAATTTGAATATAAATTAAGCGCATGTTAGATTGGCTTTTATATCACTTAAGAAATAAATACGTAATTGGCTCATTGGTCTTTTTTACCTGGATGCTATTTTTTGATCGTAATGATTTTATTTCACAAGTTTCTCTTCGCTCTCAGCTTTCGGGTTTAGAAGCAGACAAAGAATATTATTTAGAAGAAATTGAAAACAATCTGAATGACATGAATGAATTGATGAGCAATAAAGAAAATTTAGAAAAGTTTGCTCGTGAAAAATATTACATGAAAAAAGATGATGAAGAAATCTTTGTGATTGTTACCGAAAAGAAAAAGAAGAAATTTTTTAGTTTTAACGACTAACCTTTATACTCTCCATACACTTTTCTCAGCACATCAGAAATTTCACCAAGGGTGCAGTGCGTTTCAACTGCTTCAATTATATGTGGCATTAGATTGGAATCATTTTTTGCAGCTTCCTCAATCGTTTTTAAGCAACTTTCAGCCTTTTCAGAATTTCTATCTGCTTTCAACTGTTTTATTTTATCCATCTGCACTTGCCGGATTGAGTCATCAATGCTTAGTAAGTCCCCTACTTCACTTCCTTCCGTTTCATATTTATTCACTCCCACTACAACACTTTCACCATTCTCCACTTCACGCTGATACTGATAAGCAGAGCTGGCAATTTCGTTTTGAATATATCCTGCTTCAATGGCGTTAACAGAACCACCCATTTCATCAATTTTATTCAAATACTCCTCAGCAGCCTTTTGCACTTCATCCGTCAGCTCTTCTACAAAATAACTTCCACCCAATGGATCTACTGTATGAACTACTCCACTTTCATTCGCAATTATTTGTTGTGTACGCAATGCTATACGAGCTGCATTTTCAGTAGGTAGTGCCAATGCCTCATCAAAACCGTTGGTGTGTAAAGATTGCGTACCACCCATTACAGCAGACAATGCTTGTATGGTAACACGAACAATATTATTATAGGGTTGTTGTGCAGTTAAAGTACTGCCCCCTGTTTGCGTGTGAAATCGTAGCATTTGTGCTCTTGGGTCTGTAGCACCTAATTCTTTTGTAATGCCTGCCCACAATCTTCTTGCTGCTCTAAACTTTGCAACCTCTTCAAATAAATTATTGTGTGCATTAAAAAAGAACGACATTCTTTTTGCAAATACATTGATGTCTAACCCCTTTTCTATTGCAGCTTTTAAATATGCCTTGCCATTGGCCAGTGTAAACGCCAATTCTTGTGCTGCAGTTGAACCCGCTTCTCTTATGTGGTAACCGGAAACGGAAATTGTATTCCATTTAGGCACTTCCTTAGAGCAAAACTCAAACACATCCGTAATAATTTTCATGCTGGATTTGGGTGGATAAATATATGTTCCCCGTGCGGCATATTCTTTTAATAAATCATTTTGTATTGTACCCGAAATCTTTTTTAAATCTGCTCCTTGCTTTTTTGCCAGTGCAATGTACATGGCTAACAATATAGATGCAGTAGAATTAATGGTCATGGAAGTAGAAATCTTTTCCAATTCAATTCCATTAAACAATGTTTCAATATCTTTTAGTGAATCAATCGCCACACCTGCTTTACCCACTTCTCCTTCAGAAAATGCATGGTCAGAATCATAACCAATTTGAGTGGGCAAATCAAACGCCACAGACAAGCCGGTTGTACCTTGGTTTAATAAATAATGATAACGCTTATTGCTTTCTTCGGCTGTAGAAAAACCAGCATATTGTCGCATAGTCCACAAACGCTGACGATACATTTCAGAGTAAACACCACGAGTGTAAGGAGGAACACCCGGCTCTTCATCATTTGACTTAGTGTACTTGTACAATTTTTTTATTTCAATACCGGACGTGGATTGAAATTTTTTCTCTGCTCCTTTTTCGCTCATTACCTGTTTTATAACAAATGAAGAATTTCTTTTTTCATTTCATTCACTGCAGTTTGCGTAGGGCTCTCTTGCATTTCAGTTAACTTAGTAAATATGCCCTTGCTTAACTCCAAACCCGGAGCTTCCGGATTAACAGAAGAAGATGCTGTTATGATTAATTTTATTGTTTCTTCTTTAGCCGTTCTTACTGCTTGCCAGGCGTTACTGCTCATATAAATCTGCTGAGTAATATTATGTTCAAATTCACCTCTTATTTTATTAATCAATTCCTTCTGAAAACGCCCTGCTTTCATTCCGGGTTTATAAGTACTAATTAATAAATTGTTTGGTGATATACGCTCTAAAAACAAAGTCAAACGTTCATACGCTTGTAAACGAAGTGGCAATACTTCTTTTTGAAGCATTCGCCTGGTTTCGATCAACTTATTTTTCTCTTCGTTTTTGATGAACTTCTTAATCAACGTATAGGCTGTAAAAAATACTAGCAATGCCGGAACGGTAACAAAAAGAAAGTCGGTAATATTTAAATTTTCTAAGTTCTCCATAGCAATTGTTCAGATTCAAATATCGTAAATTTTAGATATTATTAGTTTTTACTCCTTTAAACGTAATAATGTTTAAAACAGGTGTGAATTCATCCATAATTATTGTAAATCAAGCATATCTAAATTGTTTAGTTTTGTATGTATATGCAGGAAAACCTGAAACTTTCGAATAGAATTACCGAGCTGGAAGAATCTAAAACCATTGCCATGGCAAGGTTGAGCAGAGATTTAAAAAAAGCAGGAAAAGACATAATTAGCCTGAGCCTGGGAGAACCTGATTTTGTTACTCCAACGGAAATATTAGAAGGCGCTAAAAAAGCAATTGATGATGGATTTACTTTTTATCCGCCCGTAAATGGGTTTTTAGATTTAAGAGAAGCAATCGCGAATAAATTTAAAACCGAAAACGATTTAGATTATTCAACAGATCAAATTGTGGTTTCTAATGGGGCCAAACAATGTTTAATCAACACGTTTTTATGTACACTAAATCCGGGTGATGAAGTTATAGTACCAACTCCATTTTGGGTAAGTTATTTATCCATGGCTCAGCTATCAGGTGCTAGCGTAAAATATATTGACACCACAATTGATGCGGATTTTAAAATAACAGCAGAGCAATTAGAAAATGCAATCACGTCAAAAACAAAGGCATTTGTTTTTTCATCACCAAGCAACCCTACCGGTGCAGCATACACAAAAGAAGAATTAGCTGAACTTGTTAAGGTGTTTGAAAAGCATCCACAAGTAATTATCATTTCAGATGAAATCTATGAGCACTTAAATTTTGCGTTTAAGCATGGAAGCATTGCAAACTTTAGTTCTATGAAGGATAGAACGGTTGTTATTAATGGGGTTTCTAAGGCATACGCCATGACTGGTTGGCGAATAGGATATATGGCCGCACCAGAACATATTGCCAAAGCTTGTCAAAAACTACAAGGGCAATTTACCTCAGGTGCATGTTCGGTTGCACAAAAAACCGCATTAGCTGCATTGAAATCGGATAAGCAATTACTTACTCGTTTAAATACTTTATTCAAACAAAGAAGAGACAACCTAATTGAAAAAATAAAATGTATTGATGGATTTAAAGTAAATAAACCAGAAGGGGCATTTTACTTATTTCCAGAGGTTAGCAGTTACTTTAATGCGCAAATTGGCGACAAAAAAATTAGCAATGCAAATGACCTTTGCATGTACTTATTAGAAGATGCTGGCGTTTCTATGATTCCGGGAGATGCCTTTGGAAGCCCAAATAATATTCGAATCGCCTATGCCATCTCAGAAGAGGTTATAAATAAGGCAATTGACAGGGTGAATCATTCTCTGCAAAAATTAAATAGCTTTGCATAATATGAATACCGAGCAAATATTTGAATCATTTAAGCAGCTAAATGTATTGGTTGTTGGCGATGTGATGATAGACTCCTACATATGGGGAAATGTGGATAGAATTTCACCGGAAGCGCCTGTACCTGTGGTAAATGTGGATAAACGAGAAAACCGCTTAGGTGGAGCGGCAAACGTGTCCAAAAATATAAAAGCATTGAAGGCAACACCTTATATGTGCAGCGTGGTTGGAAAAGATGAAAAAGGTGATTTGTTTTTAAAAACCATGGAAAAGGCGGGCATGAATACAGATGGAATTCATCAATCTGCGAATAGAACCACTACGACTAAAACAAGAGTAATTGGCAATCACCAACAAATACTGAGAGTTGACCAGGAGAACACACAAAATTTATCCAATGAGGATAGCAAGCATCTGGTTGAAAAAATAAAATTTATCATCAATTCATATCCCATTCATGCAATGATTATTGAAGACTATGACAAAGGATTGCTTTCAGAAAATAATTTGGAAGAAATAATTTCTGTCTCAAATAATAACAACATACCCGTTGCAGTAGATCCTAAAAAACAAAACTTTAATACTTACTCAAATGTTACTTTATTTAAGCCGAACTTAAAAGAGTTAATTGAAGGATTGAAGCTGGATGAATTTAAAATAGACAATCAATCTTTAGAAAAAATCTCTTCGTCTATCCGAAAAAACAAGAAAATCAGTATGGTTTTAACCACACTCTCAGACAAAGGCATATTTTACAGCATTAAAGACGAACACAATATTATACCGGCACATATTCGGAATGTATCTGATGTTTCCGGTGCAGGCGATACGGTTATAAGTGTTGCCGCAATGTGCATGGCCCTAGAACTACCGGCAAATACGGTTGCACAATTATCAAATTTGGCCGGAGGCATAGTATGTGAGCAAGTAGGTGTTGTACCTATAGATGCAGAAACACTGAAAGCAGAAGCCATTCGCACGCAAGTTCTATCATCTGTTTCATGACAACAAGCACTCCCTACAATAAAAGCGAACCAAAAAAACAGCAGGTTGCTCGCATGTTTGACAGTATAGCTCCAAAGTATGATTTCTTAAATCATCTATTAAGTGCAAACATTGACAAGCTTTGGAGAAGCAAATGCATTCGCATTTTAAAACCTCTTCAACCTAAAACTATTTTAGATGTTGCAACAGGTACCGGAGACTTTGCAATTGCGGCTTTAAAACTAAATCCTAATAAAGTCATTGGTATCGATATTTCTGAAAATATGTTGGAGCATGGTCGTGTAAAATTGAAGAAGAAAAACTACGATGATAAAATTGAATTACTAAGCGGAGATTCTGAACAATTGGCATTTGACAGCAATAAGTTTGATGCTGTAACCGTTGGTTTTGGGGTTAGAAATTTTGAGAATTTAGAGCTAGGGCTAAAAGAAATGTTACGTGTGTTAAAACCTGATGGAAAGGCCGTTATCCTTGAGTTTTCAAAACCTAGTACATTTCCAATAAAGCAATTATATAGCTTTTATTTTAAGAACATTTTGCCAACCATTGGCAAGATGGTTTCAAAAGACAATGCAGCCTACACGTACTTGCCAGACTCTGTCCAAAATTTTCCACAGGGAAATGAATTTTTAGATATAATGAAAAACCTGGGTTATAAAAAAGTAAATGCCCAAACGCTAACCTTTGGCATAGCCAGTATTTATACAGGTATTAAATAATGCAAATTAAATTACATAGCAAATTAAAACTCTTAACTGTATTAATATTTGTCTTATTTATAGGTACAAACAGTGCATTCGCACAAATAAATGCAGTTAAAAATTTACCTAAGTATGATAATCAAAAATACCACTTCGGTTTTTTAATTGGTTTTAATTTTGCTGATTTTAAAATTACGCACATACCTGACTTTGCTACAGCCGATTCTATTTTTAGAGTTGAACCCCTAGGACAATCCGGCTTTAATTTGGGTATCGTTACCAACATGAGATTGGCAGAAAACTGGGATTTACGTTTTGTTCCTGACTTACAATTTTCTCAAAGAGATTTAGAATACACCTTTTATGTCAATGGCTCACCGGAGTCAACAGAAATTAAAGCAATTGAATCAACCTATTTAAACTTTCCGATAGATTTAAAATTCAAATCTAACCGTGTAGGTAATTACCGTGCGTACGTAACTGCTGGTGTGAAGTATGGTATTGACATGGTTTCTCAAAAAAAGGTTGAAAACCTAGATTCGGAATTGGTAAAATTAGAACGGCAAGATTATGGCTACTCTATAGGAGTGGGATTTGACTTTTACCTGCAGATGTTTAAATTTTCTCCTGAAATAAAAATGTTTACAGGATTAAGAAATTTAAAAGCAGACGACCCGCTTATATATAGTACATCTATAGATAAACTAAATTCAAAAACTTTCTTACTATCATTTACTTTTGAATAATGGTAAAAAGAATAGAGCTGGCACTTACTCCGGAGCAAGCTGAAACAGAATTCAATCTTCGTCCATTAATTTCTAGAAAACTTAGTGTTTCTAAAAATGAAATTAATTCATACAGGGTAATTAAAAAATCTATTGATGCAAGAAGTAAAAATGTAAAAATACGATTACAGCTAGTTGCATATGTAGGTGAAGAACAACCTCCAATAGAAAAATTCAATACAAACTTTAAAAATGTAGCAAATGCTGAACCTGTTTATATTATAGGTGCTGGTCCTGCCGGCCTTTTTGCTGCATTATCTTTTTTAGAAGCCGGTTTAAAACCGGTAATAATTGAACGGGGAAAAGATGTAAGAGACAGAAGAAGAGATTTAGCAATCATTAATCGTGAAGGTTTGGTAAATCCTAATTCTAATTACTGTTTTGGAGAAGGGGGTGCAGGAACATACTCAGATGGAAAATTATATACCCGCTCTAATAAAAGAGGAAATGTAAATCGTGTGCTCGAACTATTTGTACACTTTGGCGCAGATGAAAACATTTTAATAAATGCACACCCACACATTGGAACCAATAAACTACCCGGCATTATTACAGAAATGCGGCAATGTATAATTGACCATGGAGGTGAAATACATTTCAATACTATTCTTAAAGACATTGAGGTGCTGAACAATGAAATAAAAAGTATTAGTCTTGCAAAAATTAATGAAGACAACACATTAGGCGCTGAAGAAAAAATCGCAACGAATAAATTATTGTTAGCTACCGGTCATTCTGCACGAGATGTGTACCATATTTTGGACAAGAACAATATTGAAATCGAAAGCAAGGATTTTGCCCTGGGAGTAAGGGTAGAGCACCCTCAGAGCATGGTAGATAAAATTCAATACAGTTGTAATACAAGAAGTAAATATTTGCCGCCTGCCTCCTATTCCCTTACCTATACAAAAAATGAAAACAGCGTGTACAGTTTTTGCATGTGCCCTGGTGGAATTATTGCACCTGCCAGTACCATGCCAAATGAAATTGTTGTAAATGGTTGGTCTCCTTCAAAAAGAAACAACCCATTTGCCAACTCAGGTATGGTGGTAAATGTTGGCCTAAATGATTTCAAGGATTTTAAAAAACATAATGCATTGCAGGGTATGTATTTTCAATCATCTATTGAACAAAAGGCTTACACAATGGGTGGGGGTAATTTAAAAGCACCTGCGCAAACTACCTCTGACTTTGTAAACAATTCCTTATCGAATTCACTTCCCAGTTGTTCTTATGTTCCAGGCGTTCATGCTGTTGATTTACATGAATTACTTCCTGAAAATATTAAGATTACACTTAGAGATGCACTCAAACACTTTGACAAAAAAATGAAGGGATTCATAAGCAGCGAATCAATTATGGTTGGTGTGGAAAGCAGAACCTCTTCGCCAGTGCGAATTCCAAGAGACAGGGAAACTTTCATGCATACAAAGGTAAAAGGCTTATTTCCTTGTGCAGAAGGTGCCGGTTACGCAGGAGGAATTGTTAGTGCCGCTATTGACGGGCAAAAATGTGCAGAAAGTATAACGAAGTTTGTTAATTCTTAATGAGTTAGAAGCTTTAAGATATCTGTAGGCGTATTACAAATAACTGCTTTACCCTTGTACATGGCAACGGGAGATTTTAACAGATTGGGCTTTTTCCGAATCACGTTTAACCAACCTTCTTCATCAAAATCTTTTCCCCTTACATTACTTTGATAGTCAGCATCAGCCTTATTCATTAAATCTTTTGCTTTTGCATCTAACTTGTTCAGCATGATTTTAAAAATGGTTGGCGAAAGAGATGACTGACTTAGCTCTTGCTTATTAACTGCTTTTGAGATGGTCTGAGCATAAGCTAAAGTTTGCTTGCCGGAATAACTTTGCTCGTCATAGAACAGAACTAACTCTTTATCTAGAACTTGCATATTTGAAAAGGATTAATGGTCAAATTAAAAAAAAATACCTAGAAGTTTGGAGCAGGGTGCCCAATTCTTAACGTAAATTTACGCATTAATTACTTAGTAAATCTTTGGAATAATAATTGCTAATATCCTAATTACAAGTGATTTAATTCTGATATTTCTAGAATCAATAAGACAATCATTGGAGTGGCAAATGCCTAACGAACAATTATTTAGAAATTGCGTAAAATAAGATTAACGTAAATTACAATAGCAAAGAATCGTTTCAATTATGATGAGAAAACTCACAACCAAAGAAAAAGCTCTAAAGGTAAATTTAGATGCCAGCGAATATGGTTCATTTGCAGAAATAGGTGGTGGACAAGAAGTAGCAGCTAATTTTTTTAAGGCAGGTGGAGCATCAGGTACGGTAGCAAAAACTATGTCTGCTTACGACATGGAGTTTAGTAATGCAATTTACGGCAAGTGCAAACGCTATGTTAGTAAGGAACGTTTAAACACAATGATAACGCATGAGTATGAGTTGCTCATAGAAAGATTAAAAGCAAGAGAAGAAGACACTCGTTTTTTCGCTTTAGCAGATACATTGGAATGTTTGAATTATAAAAAAACAAACCAAGGACATGGTTGGATGGGATTGCGATTTCAATTGCATCCTATGAGTGAACCAAATGACTGCATTATTCATGTAGTAATGAAAGATAACGATACTTACAGACAACAAGCTCAAATGGGAATTGTTGGAGTAAACTTAATCTATGGCTGTTTCAACTATTTTGCCAACCCAGAACATTTACTGAATTCATTAATAGATAATGTATCACCAGGCAGTATTGAAATTGACATGTTTCAATTAAGTGGTCCTGATTTTGAAGACATTGACAACCGATTATTGGCGCTTAAAATGGTAAAAAATGGCTTATCAAAAGTTGCTATGTTCGGCCCAGACGGTCAAGTAATTCAGCCTTCAAATGCGCTATATAAAAAGAACATACTAATGCTACGCGGTAGATTCAGACCTGCCACATTGGTTCATATGGACATGTTAGCCAAAGGAAAAAAACAATATCTAGCTCAAGACGGTGTGGATGAAGACGACACTTTAACACTTGCAGAATTAACATTAAGTAGCTTATCTAAAGAAGGCGTTATAGATGAACAAGACTTTTTAGACAGAGCGGAAATACTTTGCTCAATGGGACTAACTGTTCTTATTTCAAATTATGAAGAATACTATAAACTGGTTAGTTATTTAACTCGCTTTACAAGAAGTAAACTTATGGGTATTATTTTAGGAATGGATAATGTGTCTAAAATATTTGATGAACAATATTACACCAGTTTAAAAGGAGGTATTCTAGAGGCTTTTGGAATTCTTTTTGGCAGAAATGTTAAACTCTTTATATACCCTCAATTAAATAAAGAAGAAAATAAACTTACAACATCGAAAGATCTAGAATTATCAGATAAATTAACACCACTTTATCAATACTTAGTTTCTATTGGCAAAATAGAAGACATGAAAGAATACAATGAAGATGTTTTACCAATAAATTCTGACGAAGTACTAAAAATGATTCAACTTGGTAAAACCGGTTGGGATATGATGGTTCCACAAATTGCACAAGACAAAATCAAAACCAAAGGGTTATTTTACTACCCGGTACAAAAAACCAAAGAATCTGAATTTTACGGGAACTAAAAGCTTTTAGATAAAGCAAAACCCAGCCACATGCCTAATAAGCATAATACGATACTAATTGCTGTATATAGCAATGCAGTACTTGCAATTCCTGCTTGCAACAGTTCAAAATTTTCTAAAGTAAAAGTTGAAAAGGTGCTAAAGCCGCCACAAAACCCTACACCAATTAATAGTTTTAAGTTATTATTTCCTTGCGGGTGAATAATTAAAAAACCAATTAGCACTCCCAATACTATACTGCTAATTAAATTAGAACCCAACGTAGCAAACGGAAAGGCTTCACCAAAATTTTTATTCAGAATACTTCCTAAACCAAAGCGGCTCATGCTGCCTAAACCACCACCTAAAAATATCCACAAATAATCAGACATAACTTATCTTGAATTTTGTGTAAACCCATTGTACTGCCTTGCTAATAATAAATGCCACTACTACCCCAATTATTGCTCCACCAATAACATCTGCAGGATAATGCACTCCCAAATATATTCTGCTATATGCCTGCAAACACGCCCAAAAGAACAGTACTGTAATTAAAATTCTAAATTTTGGCTTTAGCATTAATCCTAGATAAGCGAACAAACCAAAAGCATTAGCGCTATGTGAACTAACAAAACCGAATTTACC
>JABDLV010000020.1 GCA_013001815.1 Bacteroidia bacterium | reverse complement strand
CTACCAACCATTCCCATTTGCAGAGTATTAAATTTATCTGCCAATTCTCTAATGGGCCTAAATAACATGTATAAAAACAACAAGAATTCAACAAGTATGCCCACTGTAAGCCTATCTGCTATTACTCCTTTAGCACCCCACCAAATTAATAAGGCAATACTGGTTGCAGATAATATCTCAACTACCGGAAAGAAAATACTGTAATACCAAACCGAACGAATATGTGCTTCGCGATGCTGTTCATTAATTTTTTTGAACTTATCCATCTCTTGCTGTTCTCTATTAAATATTTGAACAATGCGCATGCCTGTTAAATGCTCCTGAACAAAAACATTCAATTCTGATACCTTATCTCGTACATCAGTAAATACTTTTCTAATCTTGTTTTTAAAAATATTGGTTGCAACTACCAATACCGGAATTGGCAACAACACCATTAAGGCCAATTGCCAGTCTATGTAAAACATAAAAATCAGCACACCGGTCATTTGAAGTATGTCACTAATAATGGTAATTATTCCATTAGAAAAAATACTTCCAACTGTTTCCATATCACTCACCACGCGAGTTACAGGTGTACCAATGGCAGTTTTATCAAAGTAAGGCAAACGGAAATGTATAATGTGTTTAAACAAACGAACACGCAGTGCATTCACTACTTTTTGGCCTAACCAATTTGTACGAAAGGTGTAAACAAATTGAATGATGGATTGAGTTACCAGTAATGCCACTAAAATAAATGTCATTTGCACCAAGCCCATGTAATCTCCTAATGCAATATACTTATCAAGTATAACTTGTATAATCCATGGTCGCAATGGTGCCAGTACTGCAAGCACAACGGTTAAAAAAACGGTTAAGTAAAAAACACGCTTGAAGGGTTTTATATATTGAAAAACTCTTTTTAATAACTGCCAATCTAAGGCCTTGCCCGTAATGCTCATCTACCCAAAAAAAATTGAAATGGTTCGTGTTCTGCAATATAAGGATAAGATACCCCGCTTAAAAACAAGCCCCATGCCGGTAAAGCAGAACCGGCTTCCTGTCGGTCTTTGGCAAGCATTACTTCTTCAAATTGCTCTACTGTCATATCTCCTTCTCCAACTTTTACCAAAGTGCCAGTTATGGCCCGCACCATTCCTCTTAGAAAGCGATTGGCGCTGATTTCAAATACATACATTTGGTCGTTTTCCGTCCAGTGTGCAGCACGTACATCACATAAAGTAGTTTTTGTATCTGAACCCTTTTTACAAAACGTTTCAAAGTCATCATTTTTCAATAATAATTTTGCAGCTCTGTTCATTGCATTCACATCTAAATCAATAAACACTTTATGTGCATACTTTTTTAAGAACGCATTCTTTCCTTTTGAAATCACATAATGGTAAGTACGCCAGGTGGCATCAAAACGTGTATGTCCTTTATCTTTGGATTCAAATGCATCAATGATTGAAATCTCGTGAGGCAATAATCCATTTAACTGATGCTTAAATTTTCTTAAGTCCTTAAAATAGATTTCAGAATCAAAATGAGCGTAAAATTGAAGTGCATGCACCCCTGAATCGGTTCTTCCACAACCCACACATTTCGTTTCTGATCCTACCAGTGTTGTCAAAGCTTTATTGATTTCGCCCTGAACGGTATCTCCGTTATCCTGCACTTGCCACCCCTTAAATGGCGTACCATCATAACTCAGTTCTAGAAAATATCGATGCATAGGTATTAAATTGAGGAGCAAAGGTAATTTTAAGATTAAGATTCTATTTGTTTATAAAGCAGAATTATTGCCTGCTTACGCATTAAGATTATAGTCTAGAAACCCATAAATTTGCATACATCTTTAGGGGCTCAACACTCAATTGATTTTCATTGAAAATCATACGATTAGAGCCTTTAACATTTGTTTAACAAACTAGAATATAATTAATTACGTTTTTTTAAAACGCATTTAACATTTAATACAACTATGCAAACAACTACAGCATCTGATATTCAGGCCTTGAATGAAAGAATACAACAAGAGAGCTCTTTTGTTGATGTGTTGAATTCAGAAATTGGCAAAGTAATCATTGGGCAGAAAAATATGCTGGATAGATTGCTTATTGGATTACTTTCTAACGGGCACATATTATTGGAAGGAGTTCCGGGATTAGCAAAGACCTTAGCCATCAAATCACTTTCTGATTCCATTCGGGCAAAATTTAGCAGAATACAGTTTACACCCGATTTATTACCTGCAGATTTAATCGGTACACAAATTTACAATCAAAAGAATGAAGACTTTAGAGTTCGTAAAGGACCCATCTTTGCAAACTTTATTCTTGCAGATGAAATAAACCGTGCACCGGCCAAAGTGCAAAGTGCATTGTTGGAAGCTATGCAAGAAAGACAAGTGACCATTGGAGACGAAACATTTGAATTGCCGGAACCCTTTTTAGTTTTAGCAACGCAAAATCCAATTGAACAGGAAGGAACGTATCCTTTACCTGAAGCACAGTTAGACCGGTTTATGTTAAAGGTAGTAATCACGTACCCTTCGGCTGAGGAAGAACGCCTAATCATGCGTCAAAATTTAGCACAAACAAGCAATAAAATAAATGCAGTAGTAACACCAAGCATTGTTTTAAGTGCACGAAATGCTGTAAAAGAAGTGTACATGGATGAAAAAATTGAAAAGTACATTTTGGATATCATATTTGCATCACGTTTTCCTGCAGAACATGGTTTAGGTAAATTGAAAGACCTAATAGGTTATGGTGCATCGCCAAGAGCCAGCATTAATCTTGCTTTGGCTGCTAAAGCTTATGCATTTATAAAACGCAGAGGTTATGTTATACCCGAGGATGTACGTGCCATTTGTCATGATGTAATGCGACATAGAATTGGAATTACATATGAAGCAGAAGCAGAAAATGTAACTACTGAAGATGTGATAAGTGAAATATTAAATACAGTTGAAGTTCCTTAACCGATTTTCATTTTGGATACCACAGAGCTTTTAAAAAGAGTACGGAAAATAGAGATAAAAACGAAGGGACTTTCCAAACAAATATTTTCAGGAGAATACCACAGTGCGTTTAAGGGAAGAGGAATGGCATTTAGTGAAGTACGCGATTATATGCCCGGTGATGACATTCGCAATATTGACTGGAATGTTACTGCACGTTACAATCACCCTTATGTAAAAGTTTTTGAAGAAGAAAGAGAACTAACTGTAATGCTTTTGGTTGACATCAGTGCATCAGGAAAATTTGGAACAAGCAATCAGTCTAAAAAAAATTTAATCACAGAACTATGTGCTGTACTGGCATTCTCTGCCATTAACAACAATGACAAAATTGGAGCCATACTATTCAGCAATCAGGTTGAAAAGTTTATTCCACCGAAAAAAGGAAAATCACACACCCTTAGAATTATTAGAGAGCTGTTAGAATTTGAACCACAGCATTCTGAAACTAGCATTGCAGCAGGATTACAACACTTTAATAATGCCATTAAAAAGAAAAGCATTGCTTTTTTAATTTCAGATTTTATGGATAAGGGCTTTGATGACCCATTAAAAATTGCTGCACGTAAGCATGATTTAATTGCACTGAAAATTTATGATAAGCGAGAAGAAAGCTTACCGAACATTGGCTTAGTAAATTTAACAGATGTTGAAACCGGGAAGAGCATTACAGTAGATACCGGAAGAAAAAGGATTCGCAATGCTTATAAACAAAAATACATTGAAAGAGACAAGGCTCTTATCAGTTTATTTGGAAAAAGCAAAGTAGATAATGCAAGTATTTCTACAGACGAAGATTATGTAAAACCCCTGATACAATTATTCAAAAGAAGAGGAGCAAAAGTGTAGGCATGAAATTTTTACCAAGCCATATTATAGTAGTTGCACTATTATTGCTTTCTGCAGCTGGGGCAAACCATGCGAATGCACAAGATGTGAAAGCCATTGGCAGTATTGATACCAATCAAATTTTAATTGGAGAACAAATTACCTATAAGCTAAATGTAGAAGGAAGCAAAAATACAAAACTGCTATGGCCAACTTTTTTAGACAGCTTATATCATTTTGAAATAATAGACAGAACAGAACTGGATACACTAAGCAACAATGGAAATAAATACCAATTGCAGCAGAACTTTGTGCTAACCAATTTTGATTCCGGTTACTATGCCATCCCTCCTATTCAAATTAATTACAAATTACCGGGTAACCCCAATACTCTAACTGCAGAAACAGAAGCATTTTTGGTTACCGTTCATACACTGGCCATAGATTCAAATGCTTTTTTAAAAGATATCAAACCACCTATTCATGTTCCCATAACACTAAGAGAATTGGCCCCATACATGGCCGGTGTTTTTGGTTGTTTTGCATTAATTGTACTATTAATACTTCTATACAACAGATATAAAAACAGAAAACAAGGTGATGTGGAAGAAACAATAAAAACTCCTGCTCACGTCATTGCATTTAAACAATTGCAAAAACTAAAAGATGCACAACTGTGGCAGAACGGCAAAATAAAAGCATACTATTCAGACTTATCGGACATTTTAAGATTATACATAGAAAACAGATACGACTCCCCAGCATTAGAAATGACAACAGATGAAATATTAAGTGGGGATTTGGTGAAATCCTTAAGCCGTGAAGAACAAAAAGAGATGTCCAATATTCTTAGAACTGCTGATCTGGCTAAGTTTGCTAAGGCAACACCTTTAGCTGATGAAAATGAACTGAACTTAAAATTAGTGGAAGAGTTTATAGAAAAAACAAAAAATATAGAGCCGGAAACGGAAAATAAACCTAAAGAAGCAACTGCGCATGTTGAGTAATATGCAATTCGCAAATCCTGAAGCACTGTGGTTATTTTTATTGATACCACTAGCGATTGCCCGTTTCATTCAATTGGAATTGAAACGCAAAGCTGCTGTGCAGTACTCTGATGTAAATGCTTTAGAAGAAATCAGAAAATCGTTTAAACAATATACGCGCTTCATTTTACCAATATTCAGAGTTGCAATTTTATCCTTGCTAATTATTGCACTGGCAAGACCACAATCCTCATCAAAAAGCCAAAAAATAAATAGTGAAGGCATAAGCATTGTACTTGCACTGGATATATCCGGCAGCATGAAAGCAGAAGACTTCAAACCAAATAGATTAGAAGCCAGTAAAAATGTTGCATTAGAATTTATTGATAACCGTAAGAGTGATTTAATTGGCTTAGTAGTATTTGCGGGTGAAAGCTTTACACAGTGCCCAATTACCACCGACCATCCTGTTCTGAAAAATGCATTAAGAAATTCCAGAGCAGGTTTACTTGAAGATGGCACTGCAGTAGGTGAAGGTTTGGCTACTGCCATTACACGCCTAAAAGAGAGTGAAACCAAAAGCAAGGTTATTATTCTGTTGACTGATGGAGTAAACAATTCCGGTTCTATTACACCTATTACAGCAGGTGATATTGCTAAAACATTTGGCATTAGAGTGTATACCATTGGAGTTGGAAAGCGCGGCAGTGCACCTTTTACACAGATGTCTCCCTTGGGCAAAAGAACCGTTTATAGGGAAGTTAATATAGATGAAGAAAGCCTTAAGGCCATCTCTGCAGCAACAGACGGGAAATATTTCAGGGCAACCGGTAATAAAAAACTGAAAGAAATTTATGCCGAAATAGATAAGCTGGAAAGAACTAAAATAGAAGTGACAGAATTTAAAAATTACACTGAAGAATATTTGCCACTGGCATTGCTTGCAGGAGTCTTGTTACTAATTGAATTATTGTTAAGATATACGTTTTACAGGGTAATACCGGTTTAATAAAAAGAGTATGTTTCGATTTGCACATAATGAATACATGATTGGCTTTGCCGCGATAGGCTTAATTGCATTGCTGTTTATTATTATGTGGCAATTGAGAAAACATAGCATTAAGAAATTTGGTGAATTAGAGCTGGTTAAAGCTCTTACCAAAGATGTATCTGCTAACAAACCCATTTTAAAGTTTGTCATTGCCATTTTGGGTGCCAGCATGCTGCTTGTTGCAATTATGCGTCCGCAATTAGGTGCAAAAGAACAAGAAGTAAAACGAAGCGGAGTAGATTTAATGATTGCTTTGGACGTTTCTAAAAGCATGATGGCAGAGGACATTCGCCCCACACGCTTGCAACGCTCCATTCATGCAATTTCTAAGTTGATTGATCAATTGAAAGGTGATAGAATTGGAATAATTGTTTTTGCAGGACAAGCATATACACAATTACCCATTACCACAGATTACGGTGCAGCAAAGCTCTATTTGTCCAGTGTCAGCACCGGTATGGTTCCTACACAAGGTACAGCCATTGGAGCAGCAATAGAACTGGCAACAGAATCATTTAGTGATTCGACCCACAAACATGCCGCTATTGTAGTTATAACAGATGGAGAAAACCATGAAGATGATGCAATAGAAGCAGCAAAAGACGCAAATAAAAAAGGGATTACAGTACATACCATTGGCATGGGTTCAAAAAATGGATCACCCATACCAATTATTAGCAATCAGAAAAGAGTTGGCTTTTTAAAAGACAAAGCAGGTCATACCGTTATAAGCAAATTAAATGTAGCATTATTGGGTGATATTGCCAGAGCAGGAAATGGAAAATTTATCCGGGCAACAACTTCTGATGACGGAATTAATAGTGTTTTAGAATCCATTTCGGAAATGGAAAAACAAGAATTTGGCGTAAAATTATATACAGATTATAAAGAACAATTTCAATATTTTATTGCAGCAGCATTTTTACTTTTGCTGTTAGAATTTATTATTGGAAAAAGAAAAACCAAGTGGTTGCAAAACCTGGATTTATTTAATCAAAACAAAGGATAATGAGAATTCTAATTTTATTTTTAATGTTGTTTGTATTTGGTTCATCATATGGACAAAAAGAAAACAGCTCCATTAGAAAAGGTAACAGAAGTTATGATGCTTCAAAATATGATGAGGCTGAAACAAAATACCGAACTTCATTAGACATTAACCCATCATCTTTTCCTGCCAACAATAACTTGGGAAATGCAATGTACAGGCAAGAAAAATTTGAAGATGCTGCAAAGCAATTTTTGCAGAGCTCATTGGTAAGTGAAGATAAAATTGACCAGGCTGACAGCTATTACAATTATGGGAATGCATTATTTCAAAATAGAAAATTACAAGAAAGTATTGAAGCCTATAAAAATGCACTTCGATTAAACCCAAATGACAATGATGCACGTTATAATTTGGCTTTAGCTCAAAAAATAAAAAAGGAACAAGAACAGAATCAAGATCAAGAAGGAGATAATCAAAATAAAGAAAATCAAGAGAAAAAAGAGCAGAAAAAAGAAGGAGAAAATCAGGAACAAGAAAAAGCAAGAGAGCAAGAAGCCAAGCAAGATGAACAGCAGAAAAAAGAAGGACAGCAAGCAAAGTCACAAAAAATATCTAAGGAAGATGCAGAACGCATGTTAGAAGCATTAAAAAATCAAGAACAAGATTTGCAAAAAAGATTATCACGAAAAAAAGGCAAAAGAATTACAATTGAAAAAGACTGGTAGTTGAGTGAAATTTAAAGTTACATATCTGTTGTTAGTGCTGTTGTCATGCAGTTTATTTTCCAATGCACAAAACTTTACTGCCAGTGTAAATACAGCTAATGTTTCAACAACCAATAATTTTCAATTAAATTTTACACTCAACGCATCCGGCAAAAACTTTACACCACCAGACTTTAGTGCTTTTCATATAAGATCAGGACCAAGCCAATCCAGCCAAACCTCGATTGTAAACGGAAAATATTCAAAAGCCCTAATTATATCTTATGTGCTTCAACCTAAAAAGCAAGGTAACTTTCAAATTGGCTCAGCAAGTATTGTAAGCGGAGAAAAAACACTGTTATCAAAACCTATTACCATTAATGTATCCAAAAGTGCAGCACAAACTGATAAAAATTTATTTGTTCGTGCAATTGTAAACAAAACCAATGTTTATCAAGGTGAAGATTTGGTGGTTACATTTCGGCTTTATCATAAAATAAATGTTTCCAGAATTTTAGATATGCGAGCACCGGCACTAAGTGGTTTTTGGAGTGAACAAATTGAGTTAAACAGACAAAGTCAAGTCGGAACAGAAGTCTATAAAGGTGTCAAATACAATACTTATGACATAATGAAAATGGTGCTGTTTCCTCAACGCAATGGCAATTTGGAAATAGATCCATTTGAAGCTGAATTTTTAGCCAATATACCGGTCAATAATCAGAGAAGAAACGATCCGTTTAATATATTCCTAAGAAATACTCAAGAAGTGCAACTCTCATCAAAGACTAGTGCCATTAGAATTAACGTAAAACCACTTCCTGCAAATGCCCCAAAAACATTTAACGGTGCTGTTGGCAGATTTTCTTTTGATGTCAATTGCAGTCCTTTGCAAATTGAAACAAATGATGCGGTCAACTTAAACCTAAAAATAAAGGGAAAAGGAAATTTAACATTAATTGAATCACCAAAAGTGAATTTACCTTCGAACTTAGAAAGTTATGAGCCAAAAGTTAGCAATAGGGTATCCAAGACAGCTGGTGGTGTAAGTGGTACTAAATCTTTTGAATATATAATTATCCCTAGAGTACCGGGAAAACATATCATTGACCCAATTACGTTTACTTATTTTGATTTAACCAAGAAAAGCTATGTTACTTTAAACAGTAGGCCTTACACTATTGATGTTAGCGGTGAAGCTGATGCGATTTCACAATCCGGAGGAGTTAATAAAGCTGATGTAGAATTATTGAATGATGACATTCGGTTTATTAAAACCGGAAATATATTATTGACCAAAGCCAATACCAAATTTGTTGCTAGTCCGGTGTTTTATCTGCTGATGGCATTACCCATTTTATTTTTTGGATTGGTATTCGGTTTTAAAAAGAAAGTAGATGAATACTTTGCTGATAGCACGTTAAACAGAAGCCGAAAAGCCAATAAAGTTGCACATAAAAGATTGGTTGCTGCCCGAAAATCTTTGGCCGCGAATGAAACCGATGCAGTCTATGAAAATATTCTAAAAGCAATTTGGGGTTACTTAAGTGATAAGTTTAATATTCCGGTTGCTGAACTAACAAAAGAGCATGCTGCAGAAACATTGCAGAAGCAAGAAGTAGATGAATATACCATAATAGATTTAAAAAATACCATTGCAGAGTGTGAAATGGGAAGGTACTCCCCTGCTTACACACCCGATAGCTTGACAAATATTTATGATAAAGCAGCTAACCTAATTACATCAATAGAAGAAAAGCTCAATTGAAAAAAATAATAGTTTTATTTCTTTTACTACCAATGGCAGTTCATGCGCGAGACTCTAAAGCCTTGTTTGAACTGGCTAATTTAAAATACCAGGAAGGCAAACACGATTCGTCTGCCCTGTTGTATTCTCAAATAATTGACATGGGATATATTTCTCATGAGTTACATTTTAATGCGGGAAATGCATTTTACAAAACGGGCGACTTTAGTAATGCCATTTTAAACTATGAACGTGCCTTAAAAACAGAACCCGGAAATACAGATTACTTACATAATTTAAAATTGGCTAATGATAACATAGTTGATCGTTTAGGACAGCCTTCACTAGTGTTTTATGAAGAAGCCTGGCAAAAGTTTTTGAGTACAAGTAGCGCCAATACTCGGGGAATAATTGGTGTCGTATTGTTATGGATTGCGGTTATACTTTTTGCCTTGTATTTGTTCATGAATAATTCAGGTATTAAAAAGATTTCCTTCTTCGGTACATTGTGCTCATTGATAATTGGATTCCTATTTCTATTTATCGCATTCATTCAGCATAACAAAGAACAATCAAATCAACATGCCATAATATTTGCAGAAAGTGAATACGTTAAAAGCTCACCGAATGATGAAAGCAAAAATTTGTTTTTGCTACACAGCGGCACCAAAGTAAAAGTAATTGGAGAACTGAATGACTGGAAACAAGTTAAACTTCCAAATGGTAATAGTGGTTGGATAATAAAATCCGCAGTTGAAATCATTTAATTACCTTGAAGAAAATTACCCTCCTTTCTGATACCCATTCTTTTTTAGATGATAAAATTTTAAAGCACGTAAAAACTGCAGATGAAATTTGGCATGCAGGCGATATTGGTAGTGTAGAAGTAGCAGAAAAATTAGCATCCATAGCTCCCTTGCAAGCTGTTTATGGAAATATAGATGGTGGAGACTTGAGAAAAATGTTTTCTAAAGACCTCTTTTTTACTTGTGAGGGCTTAAAAGTATACATCACCCATATAGGTGGCTATCCAAAACGTTACGACCAACGGGTTAGGCCAATAATAGAAAGAACAAGACCGGATGTATTTATTTGTGGCCATTCACACATTTGCAAAGTAATTAGAGACCAAGAAAACAAATTGCTTCACATCAATCCTGGTGCTGCCGGAAATAAGGGCTTTCATAAAATTAGAACACTTATAAATATGAAAGTGTCTAATGCTAAAATTACCGAAATGGAAGTCGTTGAATTGGGTTCTCGCTCCAGCTTATCTTAATCTATCTGCAGACCGAACTAATGCTTCATCTTTTTTAATTGCTCGTACTGCCAACAACAACAATATAATGGCTACAAATGGCAAATAAGTTCCAGTAACATAAATGGATTTCGTCTCTACTTCATTCAACCCGATCATATAATCAGTGTAATAAAAAATAAGCACTACAAAAACCAAAAGCAAAACCGTTGACAATCTACTTAACTTAACTTGCAGTGGTCGATTCTTAAACATAAAAATGGCTATCAATATCAATAGACTAGCTATTGCTAAACAAGCGGTTAAAGCAATGGTATTTTCTGCTAATATGGTTAGTTTATCTTGTGAAAATGAAATACCAAATGCATCCAGCTTATAAACATTTCCGGCATCAGTATCCGGTAAAGCCAAACTAAGAGGAATAAAGAATAATATTCCGCAAAAAGCTAATGCCAAAATTAAATATACCGTTTGCATTCTCTGTATCATACTGTTATATAATTATTTATGCTGTTAAAATTGAAACAAAGATGAAATATTATCGTTAAAAATACAGGTAAAACCGTTAATAACTATATTTGTTAGCAATTAATAAAAATTGTAGTTTTACGCATAATTGAAAGCCCTTAGGTTTTTATTTTCCTCGTCCTTTTATATTACTAATAACATCAATTCATAATTAAGACATTACCAATACATTATTGTATTTGTCTTCCTCAATAAAACACACTTTAATTTATATTATTTATTTCCTTCCTAACAATACGATTTAATCGAGTAATCAAATGTATGATATTTTAGAACTGAATGACAAGCTCTTACCTGAGCTGAAAGAGATTGCAAAAGAGCTTAACCTAGAAAAATTTGACAGTTTAAAAAAGCAAGATTTAGTCTACAAAATTTTAGACCATCAAGCTTTAAATCCAGTTGCAAAAGCAGAAAAAAAGCCGGAGAAAAAGGCTAGTGCAAAAACAACAGATAAAGAAAAAACTGCCTCAAAACCCACTCCCAATCCGAAACCCAAACCAGAACAAAAAAACAACTCAACAAAGCCAACACAAATGAAAGAAACCGAGAAAAAACCTCGTAAACGTCAAAGAATTTCACCTAATCCTCCAGCAGAAACGACCAAAACAGCAGAACCTGTTGTAGCAGATACTCCAATATCAGATACTCCAAAACCTGTACGTTCAAAGCCAACTGATAATGGCAATCACGACAGACCAGCTAGACAACCACACCAAGGAAGAAGACCGGCACCAAACCGCAAACCGGAATTAGATGTTGATTTTGACAATGAAATTATAAGTGAAGGAGTTTTAGAACAAATGCCTGATGGTTATGGTTTTTTACGCTCATCAGATTACAATTATTTATCTTCTCCGGATGATATATATGTATCTCAATCACAAATAAAATTATTCGGATTAAAATCCGGTGACACAGTTAAAGGAAGTATTCGCCCACCAAAAGAAGGAGAAAAATATTTTCCATTAATTAAAATAGAAGCCATAAATGGATTGGATCCACAGATTGTACGCGACCGTGTACCATTTGATTATTTAACTCCATTATTCCCATTTGAAAAACTAGACTTATCAGGAGACCAATCAAACTACTCTACTCGAGTGATTGATTTGTTTACACCAATAGGTAAAGGACAAAGAGGATTAATAGTTGCACAACCAAAAACAGGTAAAACCATTTTATTGCAAGATGTTGCAAATGCAATAGCTGCTAATCACCCGGAGGTTTATCTAATTATTTTATTAATTGATGAAAGACCTGAAGAGGTTACCGAAATGGCACGTAACGTAAAAGCAGAAGTTGTTGCATCTACCTTTGATGAGCCTGCAGACAGACACGTTAAAATATCGAGCATTGTATTAGAAAAAGCAAAACGCATGGTAGAGTGCGGACATGATGTAGTAATACTTCTTGATTCCATTACTCGATTAGCTCGTGCATTTAATACAGTTTCTCCTGCCAGCGGTAAAGTACTTTCCGGTGGTGTAGATGCAAATGCATTGCATAAGCCAAAAAGATTTTTTGGTGCAGCACGTAAAATTGAAGATGGTGGTTCACTAACCATTATTGCAACTGCGCTTACAGAAACCGGTTCTAAAATGGATGAAGTAATCTTTGAAGAATTTAAGGGAACAGGTAATATGGAATTACAATTAGACCGTAAATTGTCTAATAAACGTATTTACCCTGCTGTTGATTTGGTTGCATCGAGCACCAGAAGAGAAGATTTATTACTGGACAAGGATGTACTTCAAAAAATGTGGATACTAAGAAACCACCTGGCAGATATGAATCCTTTGGAAGCAATGGAGTTCTTATTGCAACAAATGCGAGGCTCTAAGTCTAACGAAGAATTTTTAGTTTCTATGAATAGTTAATAAAAGACTTATCAATTATATTAAAAGCGCTGTGGTAACATGGCGCTTTTTTATTTTATTGGAAATACTATTTTTGAATGGAATTAAATGAAACTACACGTAATTAATACAGGCTTTTTTAAATTAGATGGTGGTGCCATGTTTGGTGTTGTACCTAAATCTATATGGAACAAAATTAATCCGGCAGATGAAAATAACATGTGCACTTGGGCACTGCGTTGCTTGCTTATTGAGTACAGTGACAGATTGGTGTTAATAGACAATGGGATTGGTGATAAGCAAAGCGAAAAGTTTTTCAGTTATTATTATTTACATGGCAATGATACTTTGGATAAATCGTTAAAAGCAAAAGGCTTTAGCAGGGATGACATAACAGATGTTTTTTTAACCCATTTACATTTCGATCATTGCGGTGCAAGCATTATTTATAATAAAGAAAAAGAGTTATACGAACCTGCCTTCAAAAATGCTACTTATTGGAGTAATAAAG
>JABDLV010000223.1 GCA_013001815.1 Bacteroidia bacterium | reverse complement strand
GTGTTATTGTAGACATATTATTTAGGTGAATTAAGCTTAAAGGAGTGTCTCTTGTGATTAGTATTAAATTACGTCTTTCTTTTAAAATTACATCAGCCGCACGCGTAACTAAATCAACAGAAACACCAGTAGCAATTCTTGCTAATGTACCCATAGAACAAGGACAAACAATCATGCAATTATATTTAGCAGAACCGGATGCGAAGGGTGCCATAAAATCTTTTGAGTCGAACATGTTGAATGAATAGTTTTTGTAGTCATCATTCCCTAATTCAAACTCCCAAATGTCTTTTGCGTTTTGAGACATTATTATTCCAACTTCATCAATTTGTGATCCCAATGCACTTAATTTATCGAGCAGTACTTTTGCATAAATAGAACCACTGGCGCCGGTAATTGCAACAACAAGTTTGTGTTTTTTTGAACCCACTATTGACTGGTTTTTGGAATGTAATATTTAAGGCCAAAAAGTAATACCATATTGTATTGTCCTTTGTTTAACCTGTCTGCAGCACCAGAACCATGATCCCTTACCTTCAAAACAGAATTTGAGAATCTAGTATTCACATATAAATTTTCAATAAAAGAATACATCATTCCAATATTTAAACTTAAGTCAAAATCTTCAAACTTGGTTCTTCCAATGTACTCGCCTTCTTCATTTTCTTCAAACGATGATAACAATACTCCAAAGGAGGGACCAACTTCAAATCTCATTTTATCTGCTTGAGTATAATTGAATAACAGTGGAACCTCAAAATAGTTTAAACGTAATAAGTAATAGTCAAAATCATTTTTATCCGGTCTGGCATTTTTCCTGCTACCTTTTTGCATATAGGTCATCTGCATTTCAATTTCCCAGTCATTGTTTAGTGCAGTAGAAACACCTCCACCAAGTAAAATGCCTGCTTTATCAAAGCCTGAAAGTTGATCTCCTGAAATTTGCGTGGTGCTTACCCCTGCTATAATATTAGCATTAAAGCTTTGCGAGAAAGAATTAGAACTCAGACATACAATAAGACAAAAAAATAAGCCTGAGTATTTCATGTTTAATAAGATGAATAAAACTTAAGGAGTAATGTGATGCTCTTCTACCTGAATAATTTCTTTGCTACCATCCTCATAAATAAATGAGATGATTGAAATATTATTTTCATCAAAATCAGTGCTCAATGTTAAATTATAATCAAATTGCTGAGGTGTGTTTACTGTTGAGTTAACTGCATCTCCCCAACTACCATTAAAAGAACCTCTTAACATATGGCGGTGATTATAATTGATAACATGTTCCGGAGTTACATCGTAATTTTTTTGGTCAGAAATAACATTGTCTTCCACCAAGTATGCACTCATTTTATAGGTACCACTCGCGCTATTTACAAACTCAGTAATTACTGATAAGTCAATTTCACGTGTTCCTGAGTCATAGGTTGAAGTCATTTCAATTTTTGCATCAGGCGCTAAGGTTATGTTATTTGCAATTTCACTTCCCCAACTGGTGTAAGCCAGAATAGGATTTCCGTTAACTTCTTTTCTGTTAACCATTCCATTTGGATTTCCTGCTGCCGATACCCCAAAAAACTGGTCAATATCATCACCAACTTGTGTTTGAAAATCTGCAGGGTAGTCTGGTAATTGTGGCAATGCAAAAAAGCCAGCGTGTACGGATAAAATAATTAAGTCATCACCATATAGTGCCTTTAATGGATCGAGCGCCAAAGCGGCCCTTGGACAATTACCACAAGTATGTCCTGTGTAATCCTCAATTAATACTTTTCTAACTAATCCTGTATCCGGTGGTGTAGTTCCATTACCATCACCAAAATTTCCATCAATTTGATCACAAGATTGCATTATGAATGCACCAATAATTAAAGTAATAATCCACTTGTTCATGATTTCTAATTTTTATAATTCAAATATACTAAAAAGAGCTAGAGACAGAAAGCGTAAAACCATTAGAGGCAGGCACGTTTCTGCAAATACCACCAACGCAAAGCAGACCTTCTCTTTGCTTGCCATAACCTAAGCTAATTCTATTTGCTTTTTTAACATAAGCAACAGCTGTATTTAAATAATGAATTCTGTCATCTTCAATATCATTTCCATAATTATATTCATCAAAGGCACTTATAAACCAATTGGGAGAGATGCTCCATTCAGCCAGTACAAATGCCCAGCTTTGCATGTCTTGTTCAGTATATAAATGTTGCAGCTCAGTTCTAAGGCTATGTTTGTTGTTAAATTTATACTCAAAATCTAGTGTTACAATGTTGCTGTGTATTTTTCCAAATCCCGATAAGCCCTGGATTACATCTTTATCATAAACAAAATAAAGTACCTCAGTAATTAGTTTAGATTTCATTGAAAACTTCTTTTCTACTTCTACTGAAAAATCCTGGTAGTATTTTTCATCACCCAACGCAAAAAAATCAGACTCATAACCCATTGTGTCATTAGGAACGTTCCAAGTTGTGTCAATGTTATGGATAGAAGTAAAATTAAAACTGACTTTTGTTCCGTATTTTCCGCCTAATGGTGTACCTCTTTTAATTTTGTAGAAGAATTCAGATTGCAATCCCATTTCACCGTTGGGCTGAGTTGCATATGGGTACAAAGTAGAAAGGCGATAGGTTTTAATTTTAGTAAGGGCTGGTAAATAATTAATATTTAAATTATTTCCTTGGGCAGTTCGGTCCGATCTGAAATCCATGTTGTCCATTCTTTTGGCTGAAACAACAAATCCAATTCCCTTTTTAGTGTAGGTCGCGCTTAGTAATAATGCATCACCATTCTTGTAAATTAATTCATTTATAGTTGATGGGTCGTTGTATTTATGTGCATATTCTGCAGATAAACTAATGTTACCAATAGAGTAATTTAGTCTAGGTGAAAAAGCGAGAACATTTTCAGGCAAATTATAAATAGGGTCCTGGTCATCTTGATATTTGCTTACTACACCTATACCAACACTTAAGTTAGATTTAGGCGATTCACTTTTATTAAATACATCTGTAATATTTAAAGTAGCATCGGCACCTCTTACAATTCCGGGTCCCTTATCAAAGAAAGATCGTTGCTTACCAATAAATGTTTTTAGGTTTAATCCCCTTATTGGAATGTACTTAATGCGAACCCCGTCAACTGCATTATCAACTCCTAGTGTTCTTTCTTCATAGCTTCTAAAGATTAAGCCATTTCCAAACTGCTCATAAAAATTTCCAACGGTTACGGTTAATTCATCAGATGTGTATGTAGCATAACGAAATGGAATGCCACTGCCTTCATACCTAGGGTCAAATCCTAACAGTGCATTTTCATAAGACTCATATCGAACACCGGCTTCAAAATTATCTGATGTAAAAATGATATTGGCAAAGCCATTCATTAGCATTTTTTCCGGCACATCCGGAGCATTAATGCTAGAGTCTTCTATATAGTATTGGGCATCTAATTGAAAATTACCATGCACTGCTGCATTTTTTATGAGCTGTGCATTAGATTGAAAAGGTGAAAAGAAGAATAAGGTAACCGCTAAAAACGCAACGGTTTTCAATAATGTAGAGAAATTCATGCCTTTTTTTAAAGGCCAATATAATTATTCCCTTTCTTATAGAAAGTATGATTATTCGGTGGCTTGCGCTTTTTTTACTTTTTCGTAAAGAGTGAATTCATCGCCAGGAGCATACGAAGTATGTTGGTCTACCATTACACCATTAGCATCAAACAAAAAGGTGTGTGGAACTGCATTTACATTCATAGCCCTTTTAAAATCTCCATTAGCATCTGAATATATTTCAAAATCCCAATCACTACCATTTACAAATGGTTTTACTCTTGCTAACGAGCGAGTATCATCAATTGAAACAGCTACAATTTTTACACCTGTTTCATCTTGCCAGTCAGGATAAAGTTCAGCTAGTGCATTCAATTCTTTAATACAAGGCTTGCACCATGTTGCCCAAAAACTTAAAATCATTGGTGCTCCATCATTTTTAATAATGTCTGTGCTTATGGTTTTACCATCTAATGTTTTGATTTCTACAGTAGGAATTTCCGTTGTTTTTTCATCTTGAGCAAAACAAAAAGAAACAGTTAAAAAACTAAATGCGATTAAAAAAAGTTTGAACTTCATATTAAATAGGTGTTAAAAATAACCGGCAGAAGAACTGAATCTCCTGCCGGTTAAATGTGTTTTGTTTATTATTTACTTACGTTTATACGCTTAGTAGCCGTCAGGTCTCCTACTATAAACTTTGCAAAATATATGCCAGAATTTAAGTTTTCTGTATTTATCATTACTTGCTGATAACCAGTAGGTAATGTCCCATAATCCACTTGGCTAGTCATTTTGCCAAGTACATCATATATCTCAACGCTAACATTCTCAGCGTCTTTTAAAGTAAATTCTGCAAAAGCAAAATCAACAGCAGGATTCGGATACAATTTAATATTGTTTTGTAACGCTTCGCTAGTTTCGATTCCAACAACAAATGCTAGTTTCTCTTCAAACGAGTTTAAAATTTCTCTGTCATTTGGATCGCCAGGATTAAATTTGTTTACTGTTGAAATTAATTCAATTCTATTTCCATTATAGTTAGCAGGAAGAGTATAAGTGTAGTTATGCGTAATGGCATTACCTGCAACTGTAGGATTTGGAATTACACCTGAAGTACCCCAAGAGCTACCAAGCATTGCACGCAATACATGTTTGTGGTTGTAACCAATTATAGGGTTACCTGCACCTTGGTAAGGGTGACCGGCAACTGTGTTATATGCATTTACTTGATTGTATCCACTGCCTGTTCCGGTTACACTATCTTCAACTATGTATGTGTTGAATGAAAAGTCACCAGCTATATCTCCATAAAACGTTATGGTTGCAGTAATATCTATTACTCTTGTATTTGGGTCATACGTGTGTGTAGTGCTTATATCACAAGGAACGGTAGAAGCTAATCTTTCAGCAACTAAGCTAGCCCAGTCACCACGGCTTACACCTACACTTGTTTGAGATGAAAACAATTTTCTGTCAATTGTTCCTTGAGGGTAACCAGCTAAATACTGTTGGTTTACTGCATCACCTTCAGAAATTGTCATTGCATCCCCATTGTGAATGCTAACTCCTATAACGTCAGGATTAGCGGTAAGGATAGCATCTAATACTACTTCTCCATCCGGACAAAACTGACACCAAGAACCGGTTCCTTCTTCAACAATTACATGTTTTGTAGGCACTTGAGTAAGAACGTAAACATTAGTGTTGCCAAGATTGTTTGAAGGATTTAAATCTGTAGCCATGTTAACATCACCAATTATCGCATCAACAGTGTATGCACCAACACCTGCTGGAGTCCATGGAGTTGGATGACTGAAACTGTATGTTCCCAATGGTGCAATATTTATACCCGAAATAGTTTGTGTTACAGGCATGCCTCCATTAATAGAATAAGATATATCAAATGATGTTATAGGGTCTATTCCTTCATTTTTTATTGTTCCTGTAACGTTTTGTGCTCCACTTCCAATGTACTCATCCATATCTACTGACACTAAAGAAGCATCAAGCTGAAGAGGAACATAAAGACTTACATCATCAATTGCACAACCATAAGACCATACACCTGCGTCATTATATAAAAAAGCAATTTGCACTGCTGAATCTCCACCATAAGAGCTCAAGTCAACACTTATGCTTTGCCATCCCGGATCACCAGGAATAGTTAACTCAGTAGTCCAAGTAGTTCCACCATCAGTAGATACAACTACTGAAGCATCTTCTGTTCCTCCGCTATAAGTATTTTGTAAGAAGTACACTTCTGCATTCAGAATTACACTGGTATATGTAGTTAAATCTTGAGTAGGCATAATGTAATAATCCGCAGACTTATCACAGTTACAATCGTCATCGTTTGTAGCTGCAAAGTTTGTGTGAGTAGGAATAGGCCAGTAAGCGCTAGAAAGAGCATTTGCATCACCGGTTAACCAACCACCGTCAGTTGACATTGTTACTTGTGTCCAACCGCTTGGGGCACCACTTTCAAAATCTTCGGTTAATAGAGTTTGTGCATTTGAGCTATAAATTGCAAATACACAGCAAATTGATGCTAGTAGAATTTTTTTCATTGTTTTATACTTTAATTTTAATTTATTCAAAAATTTGAGGCGAAATATAAGCACAATTATCTTAAAATAGTGCATTGATAGGCATTCCGTAAAATACCCAAATATAATTTTGTTTTTGGTTATTGGTACTTGGATTGTGCATTTTAACGGATTGCCTATTGCTTTTCAGCCCTATTTTTGCTTACTTTTGCAGTATTGACATATATTAATATTATGAGAAAACTTATACTTTTTACAATTGCCGGAATGCTAAGCTTTGGAGCACAGGCTCAAGACTTGGTATTATCAAATTACACTGTTAACCATAATGGAAACACTGCTATGGGAACAATTGATGCTTATGTAACAATTGAAAACCACAGCCCGACAGATAGTTTATTTGTTTTAGCAGAAAGAACAGTAAATAATTTAGCAACAAATCATATCAACTTGTTTTGTTATGGTATTAATTGTTATCCACCTAGCACATCTTTATCTCCAGACGTAATAGGACTTGGACCCGGTGACAGCGATAATACTTTTAAAAGTCAATTATTAACTGGTCAGTCAGTTGGTGTATCTGAAGTTAAATATTGTTTTTATGATCAAGGAAGCACTTCTGATTCAGTTTGTGTTCGATTTGTATATGACATTACAGTTGTAGGAGTAGAGGATATAGCTAAGGATGCTACGTTTAGCAATGCAAGTCCAAACCCGGCAAATAGATTTACGGCTTTTACATATGACCTAAAAGGCAATACACAAAATTTTGAAATTCAGGTGTACAACATGTTAGGTTCAGTGGTTAAAACGGTTCAGGTTCCTCAGCAAAGAGGGGCATTGATAATAAATACTGCTGAATTAGAAAACGGAGTTTACTTCTGTTCATTGGTATCTGAAGGAAAAACGTACTTAACACAAAAACTATTAGTTACTAGATAATATAACCTAGTTAAAAATATTAAAGCAGACTTTAGGGTCTGCTTTTTTTATGCTCTTTAGTTTTTGAATTGTAATTTGCGGTTATAAATTAGTTCATCCAGAGAATTCTGTAATTTCAAAATGTACATACCATCATGAGGTGCATTGTTAAAATTAATATTGGATACGCCTGCAATTAAAATTCCTGAATCAACAATTTGCCCTTTTAAATCATATAGTTTCCAGTGTACTGTTTCGCTAAATGCATTTTCAAAATGAATGTTGTTTTTGGTAGGGTTCGGATACAAGTTAATTACCGAGTTGCTTTGTACCGTTGATATGTCTGTTGGCGAAGTAGTAGTTGCCCAAAATGTAACATGTCCACCATCAGATGGGTTAAGTGGATCAAAAATATCTAGTCTGGCTCTGCAACTAGCTACGGTATTATTAGGATAGAAGAATATTAGTGCATAATCAGCAAACCCTGCAATAGCAGGTAAAACGAAATCAGCACTATCTACATTGCTGGTATAAATAGAATCCAATAATTGCACTTGATTAGACCATGTTGCCGGTAAAGGAGTAACATAAGAACGCACCCATCTTAAATTTAAATCAGTATTGGTGTTGTTTGTTAATACAGCCCAGGTATAAAATACAAATTCATTTGACGGGAAAGTGATTGTTTTTAATGAGTCAGATATGCTGAAGCTAGTTTGGGCATGTATTTTATTATTGACGCCAACCGAAAATAAAATTAGAATGAATAATGTTTTATATGTGTATTTGATGAACCTCATTATGTAAGAAATTGATAATGCAAATAAAGTTAACATTTAATATTAAGTATATTTACTCATTCATAGAATTATAAAAAATGGATAACAAACAAGATGCGTTAGACTACCATGCTCAGGGAAGACCCGGTAAGATAGAAGTAGTTCCAACAAAACCATATAACTCGCAAAGAGATTTGTCACTGGCTTACTCTCCGGGTGTTGCAGAACCTTGCATCAAAATATCTGAGAATAGTGATGACGTTTACAAATATACCAGTAAAGGAAATTTAGTAGCTGTAATTTCAAATGGCACAGCAGTGCTTGGCTTAGGAAATATTGGTGCAGAAGCTTCTAAGCCCGTAATGGAAGGAAAAGGATTGCTTTTTAAAATATTTGCAGACATAGACGTATTTGATTTAGAAATAAATGAAACTAGTGTAGATGATTTTGTTAAAACGGTTGTTGCAATAGCGCCAACATTTGGTGGAATAAACCTGGAAGACATTAAGGCACCGGAGTGTTTTGAAATTGAAGAAAAATTAAAAGCAAAACTAAATATCCCGGTAATGCATGATGATCAGCATGGTACTGCTATTATATCTGCTGCTGCTTTAATTAATGCACTTGAGTTAGCCGGTAAGGATATAAAAGATGTGCAAATTGTAGTAAATGGTGCAGGTGCATCAGCAATATCATGTACAAAACTGTATCTCTCTTTAGGTGCAAAAAAAGAGAACATAGTAATGCTTGATAGTAGTGGGGTTATACGAGCAGACAGAAAAGAACTAACTGGAAACAAAAAGCTCTTTGCAACAAAAAAGGATGTAAACACATTGGATGAGGCAATACAAGGAACAGACGTATTTATAGGTTTATCTAAAGGGAAC
>JABDLV010000220.1 GCA_013001815.1 Bacteroidia bacterium | reverse complement strand
TACTTAGCTGACTTTATTTTCCATTTTTTCTTTACTACAAAAAGCAAAATGGTTTTTTCCATTAAAAAAGCAATTACCGTCCCATATGCAATTCCGATAATACCTAATTCAAGCATTAAAATAACACTTATTAAAATGTTGGTTATTAGTTCAATAACAGAAATCGTTAACAGCAACTTATTTTCATTTTTTGCAATTAATATAGATTGCGGAAACGCCATTCTTGAAATAATTAAAAGCAAATACACATTAAAGATGCCTGCACTTTCTGCAAAATTTTCATTAAAAATAATAGGGAAAAACCAATGACTGCTCAGCATAAGAACAATGCTTATTGGGAATAAAAACAGAATGAGCATTTTTGATTCTGATTTTAACTTTTTCAGAGCAGCCCCTAAGGAATCTTTTAAGGCTAATTGTGGCACCATGGCCAAGCTTAATGCATTCGCCAGCAATAGTGAAAAGGGCAATTCTCTTGCGCCATAGCGAAAGATGGCTAAATCACTTTCTCCAAAAAATTTAGACACTAAATACCCATCAATATATTGAGCAGAACCGGTTATTACAAAACTTAAAATTAATGGGGTTGATAATGAAAGTAGTTTAATAACCAGTCTTTTATTTATTTTATATGAACTATAACTTGAAGTAATAATCAGAGCGAATACAAATTTAAGTCCCGCAAATGCAGCCAGCCAAAGTATCGCATCTTCCAAGCTATAATTCAGGTAAATGGGCAAACAGAGAGCTATTACATTCCCAATAAACGTTGCTAATCCATAAGCTAATATGGCATTGCTTTTTTGGTGCAGAAGTAAGATATGCTCGGTTATATAGCTTGGGTTATTGAAAAGGATATAAACTACAATAAGCTGGTAAAAAGGCAACTTTCCCTTTTCAGTTAGTAAGTTAATTACCCCATCCTGAAATAGTATTAAAGCACCTCCAATTGCGATAGATATCAGGGTTAATGCCAAAAACACATTAAAATGAGATGATTCCTTTTCACTGCTACTTAGGTTAGGGTATTTAGCTAAGTATGAATTCAAAAGGCCGGAAACCCAAAAATAGCTTACGGCACCCGCCAAAAGCATTAGCGTTTCGTAAATTCCTATTTCCTTTAAATCTAAATTGCTTTTGGCAAAGTATATTCCAACTAGAAAAAAAGAAGCAAAACGAAAAAGCTGAAAAAGCTGTAAACTTCTTACTGAGTTAAGGGGAAATAATTTTATCATGTCCTCTGATTGAGAGCAAAGCTATTTGAAAATTTTCTTTTTACGTAATCGTAATGAATTTCCAATAACCACCACATCTGAAAACGCCATGCCTAATGCGGCTACTAAAGGATTTAATAGGCCGAAAGCGGCAATTGGAATGGCAAATACATTATAGAAAAAAGCCCAGAACAAATTTTGTTTTATTGTCATGTAAGTATGCTTGCCAATTTGAAGCGCCTTTGTAAATGTTTCCATGTGCACATCATTTAATAGAACTACTTCAGAAGAATCAATGGCTGCCTGTGTTGCATTACTCAATGAGATACCCACTGAAGCTTGAGAAAGGGAAGGGGCATCATTAATTCCATCACCAACCATGGCTGTTAATGCATTATCATTCTCCTTTTTAATTATTTCTAATTTTTCATGCGGCATTTTCTCGGCATGCCACTCATCTATTGATAATTTTTCTGCAACCGCATGGCATTTGTTTTGTTTGTCACCACTAAGCAATACGGTTTTTATATTCTGCTTTTTCAATTTTTGAAACGCAACTTCAATTCCTTCTTTTAAATCATCTTGAATAGTGAAGCTTGCAATCAGTTCGTTGTTTTTACTTATATAAATATCAGCCTGTGCAACTTTGTTTGGATTGCTCAAACTATTGGCAGAACCTGCAAAGAGCTTATTTCCATTTGCATCTTTTGCTTTTATACCTATGCCTTTTTCTTCTATAACATTACGTAATTCTAGGTTTCCACCTATATTCTCATTTTGCAATGCAGTAACTATAGATTTAGCTATTGGGTGCGATGAATTTTTTTCAAGTGCTAATAAAATCTCTTTGGCTTCTTGCTCGGTACCTTGATGCACTTGAAAGTTTTCCATTTTAAATTTGCCGGTAGTCAGTGTACCTGTTTTGTCAAATACAATAGTTTTTAGTTGAGCAATTTTTTCTACTGTTTCGCCTCCTTTAATTAAAATTCCGTTTCTGGCTGCTCTACCTAAACCGACTGATACAGCAGTAGGTGTAGCCAAACCCATGGCGCATGGACATGAAATAACCAATACTGCTATTGCACTGAGCATGGCTTGCTGATAATTACCTGTAATTAGAACCCATAAAACCGCAGTAAGAATAGCAATGGAAATGACAACCGGTACAAAAATGGCGCTCACTTTATCACCGGCCAATTGTATTTTTGGTTTAGAGCTTCTTGCTTGTTTTACCAGTTCAATTATTTGTGCAAGCACCGTTTTGTTTTTAATAGCAGTTATTTTTATGCGGATTGAACCTTCTTTAATGAGTGTACCTCCAATAACAGCATCATTTAATTTTTTATCTAAAGGCAGGCTTTCTCCGCTTATCATGCTCTCATCAATACTGGCAGTTCCTTGTGTTATAATACCGTCACTTGCAATTCTATCTCCGGTATTTACTTGAATGATGTCATTCACTTTTAATTCTTCAGATTCTATCACCACTATTTTTTCCACACCATTTACATTGGTAACTATGCGAGCCGGCACAGTTTGCAGCTTACTCAATTCTTTAATGGATGCACTGGTTTTTTTAACAGAACGATGTTCAATTACATTTCCCAAAAGAACCAGAGTGATGATGGTAGCAGCTGTTTCGAAAAATAAAAATTCAGAAACGGTTTCGGTGCCATAGTATAGGAATACGCCAATTAAACTATAAATGAATGCGGCACTCGATCCCATGGTAATCAACACATCCATATTTGGCATTTTTTGCTTTAGCGAATGCCATGCACTTTTTCCAAAATAATTTAGGCCTATTATCATAACCGGTAAAGACAATACCAATTGAACCAATGGATGATGCAGAGGAGCCCAGGGAATAAACATGTGTAAAAACAAAGGGATGGTAAAAAGCACAGCCCAAAAGAATTTCTTTTCAATAGGAGAGTAGGGAGATACTTTCTTTTCTTCTTCGGCATCCAATACATTAAATCCTAATGCTTCAATGTCTGCAACGGCATGGTTAAGGTCAGCATTGCCAACTAGTTCAAATTCTACTTCACCATCGGCTACATTAATATGAACATTTTCGGCACCGCGGCTAAGTAGTTTCTTCTCTATACCCCTGGCACAATCAGAGCAAGTCATTCCCTCTACACTCAATATGGTTTTGTCTGCCATAGTTCAAATTTCGCATTAAATATGTACTTATTAAACGTTTCTAATGAATAGAACATATAAATTTTCGACATTCCTTAATAATGATTATTTTCGCATCCTTGTTAAAACGGTGGTTGTAGCTCAGTTGGTTAGAGCATCGGTTTGTGGTGCCGAGGGTCGTGGGTTCGAATCCCATCATCCACCCATAAAAAAAGGGAACTAAATATTTAGTTCCCTTTTTGTTTTTGGTATTAGATTTTTATCACAATTCTTTTGAATAATCTACCCAACTTTTATTCAGGTAAATATTATCTCCAAAATATTGTAATATAGGTAGCAAGGCTTCCTTTTTTTGATAGCCAGGTACGGGACTAAGCACTTGCCACTGTTCATTTAAAAATACGTATGAAGGGTAAGTCATTTTTTGGTTCAGCCAACTTACGGCTAATTCATGCGCTTTAAACTCTGGGTTGTATTTATATAATGTTTGGTTAAATATGATGCTGTCTTTCATTTCAGCATTTAACTTAATAGCGTAGAAGTTATTATTAATATAGTCGGCAACATCTGCATCTTTAAATGTTGTGGCATCCATTTTTTTGCACCATCCACACCAACCGGTGTACACATCAACAAAAATTTTGCGTGGTTCATTATTGAATGCAGCCGCAGCCTCTTGTATGGTCATCCAATTTATTTGACCTGGTGATTTTAAAGGCTGAGCCTCGCTACTTTTAATAGAAGCAAGTAGAGTGGTAGCAACAAATAATATAAGTACGGCTAGTTTTCTCATGTCTATTTATACGAAGCTATTTAAAATTGGTTTTATTTAAAAATAAGGCATAAAAAAACCTGCTCGATTAAGAGCAGGTCTATATTTAAGAACCGTAATACTATTCGGTTTTCTTTGCTTTGTGTTGCGCTAACTTTTGGTTTGCAGTACCAGTCCAAACTTTAGGACCGCCAGCTTGGTAACCCATTTTGCCAACTGCATCAATTTTAAATTGACCTGTAGTAGCATCTTTATCTAAATTGAAAACCCAAATAGTTGGGTAACCGCTTACACCAAACGCTTGCGATAAGCCTCTGTTTTGTTCTACATAATTAGCCGGTAATTTTTTTCTTCTTGGAAAATCTATTTCTAATAGAACTACATTTTCAGCTGCCCAGGTTTTAAACTCAGGCTTGTCAAACACTTCACCTTTTAAACGTACACACCAGCCGCACCAATCGCTACCGGTAAAGTTTGCCATGATTGGCTTATTTGTCTGCTTAGAAAGTTCGTATGCTTTGTTAACGTCTACTAACCAACCATCGGCATGTGCCTTGTATTCGGGAGCAGTTTGTGCTGTGCAAGAGGAGCTGGTTAAAAAAGCTACTGATGCAAAAACTATAAGTGTAAATAAAAATCCTTTTTTCATATGTGGGTGTTTCTGTGCTTAATGCGTTTTCTATTTGGAAAAACTCAAAAATCAAGCCATTAGTGTATAATACGGCCCAAATTTACTGTATTTACGTGTTTTTGTAAAGCAAGTTCACCAAATCATCATGTTTTTATGAGATTTATCAAACTTTCTGGTTTTTAGTGTATTCCGTGCATCCATTTACGCAGGGTTGGTACCAAAAATATGAGAATTACGGATGCCCCTAAAACTACAAGAACACCCCAAGTCCAGTACATATCTGTAAATGTGGTCATATTGGAAACTTGTCCTTCTGGCGTTGCCGTTAATTTTGCTAAAATACCAGCTATTTCATGGGCAAAAGAAATAGATAAAAACCAGGCGCCCATTACAAAACCAACAATTTTTTCATCTGCTAATTTTGTTACCATAGATAAACCTACCGGAGATAAACTTAACTCACCGGTTGTATGGAATAAATACATTAGAAATAAAAATACCAATGGAACCAAGTTTCCATTTACTCCAAATATTTTTGCTCCCATAACTAATATGGCATAACCTAATGCTAGTTGGACGAGTCCAAGAACAAATTTCATTGGGGTGTTTGGTTCCTTTTTTGCTTTACGCAGTTTGATCCACATCCATGAAAATACGGGCGCAAGCAATATTATATAAAAAGCATTTAGAGCTGCAAATTGTTGTGCGGCTACACCATACCTCTCAATATATCGATCGGCAAATAGCATTAAAGAACTTCCCGCCTGCTCGAACAAACCCCAGAACAGTGCATGGAAAAAAAATAAAATAACAACTACCCAAAGTCTTTGTCCTTCTACTTTGTTGCCTTGTTTTATTAGTTCAAAAGAATAGTATAGTATGTAGCCTAACACCAATACAATTACTGCGTAAAGAATGTAGCCTACGGAGTTGTTATAGGTCATTAATATAACTGCTAATGGTACAAGTAGAATAGATAGTGCTAAATACTTGGTTGTATTTACTTTTGGGTTCGGTGGCAAACCTTTGTCTCCAAAAATTTTGATATTCATTAAAAACACAATGATACCTACTACCATACCTATACCAGCAAGACCAAAACCATAGTGGTAACCAAAATTTTCATGTTCAGCTAAATACCCACACCATAGAGGTGCCAAAAATGCACCAATGTTTACACCCATATAAAAAATGGAGAAGGCTCCATCTTTTCTAATGTCATCTTTTTCATAAAACGTACCAAGAAAACTAGAAATGTTTGGTTTAAAATAACCGTTACCAACAATAATTAGTCCCAATGATAAAAAGAACACTGGCATATTACCTTCAAAAATTGCTCCTTCTAATCCTAAAGTAAAATGACCAAGAGCCATTAATACTCCGCCAAAGATTATAGCTTTTCTAAATCCAACAAACTTGTCTGCAATTAAACCTCCTAATACTGGCATGGCATAAACCAATGCACCGTAGGCCGCATAAATTCCATATGCTCTTGCATCTGCTGTTCCCTCCAGCATTTGAGTAAAAAGTTTGTCTGTCATATACAAAACAAGCAGTGCACGCATACCATAGAAAGAGAACCGCTCCCAGAGTTCAGCAAAAAACAGTGTAAACAACGCGCTTGGGTGCACTTTTTTCTGTGATAGAATTACAATGGGTATCCAAACTGCTATAAATACAGTTCCCAAAATCATTACCCAAAAGCCAATGTCTTTTACTAAATCCATAATTTATTAAATGTTAAATGTTTTCTCTGTCTGCAAGCTCAAAACCTTCTGCTTCTTCATGATGCAAATCTCTTTCATTGTCTTCAGCACCATGTGTTAATTGTTCAAGTTTCTTTCTAAACAATAAAACTAAAAGACCAAACACAACACAGAATACAGCTATACCAGTAAAGATGGTAAATTCACCTAATGCTTCGGCAGATGCACCGAGCAAACCGGCAAGTTTATTTCCAAAACCTGTCATTGCAAAATATACACCCATCATTATAGAACCATACTTAACAGGTGATAATTTAGTGATATAAGAAAGGGCAACAGGTGAAATGCAAAGCTCACCTACCGTGTGAAATAAATAAGCAAGTACTAACCAATACATTGCTGAAGACCCAGTGCTTTCATATTCAGCCGAAGCAGCTGTCATAAAAAAGAAACCTGCACCCATAATAACAAGTCCCATTATCATTTTGAATAAGCCTGTGGATAACAAGCCTTTTAGTTTTCTCCTTGCCCAATAAGCAGCAACTGAAGTGCCCAAGAAAATAATAAACATGGCATTCAATGATTGGAACCAAGTTGCAGGAACTTCCCAGCCCATAAGCATTCTTGCAGTTTTATCTTTTGCATAAATATTCATTAACCCACCGGCTTGTTCAAAGGCGCCCCAAAAAACGATTACCAATAGGAATGATATAAATAGAACAACTACTCGGTCTTTTTCTATTTTGGTAAGTGGACGTTTCTTAGCCTCTATTTCAGCAGGATCTTGAGATGCACCCAAAAGATTACCAACATTTGCTAAGTGTTTCTGTCCTAAAAGATATTGTATTAATCCTGCAGCCATTCCAATACCCGCAAGACCAAAACCATAGTGCCATCCATGTACTTCACCTACATAACCAACAATTAAGCTGGATAAAAATGCACCAATATTAATACCAATATAAAATATTGTAAATCCTTTATCTCTTCTTATGTCCTCTTGCTTGTAAAGGCCTCCAACCATTGTTGAAATGTTTGGTTTTAACATTCCAACACCGGCAATAATTAAACCTAAGCCAGAATAGAAAGCCCACATTTCTTCTACTGCCAGAATGCTGTGGCCCATAACCAATAAGATACCACCATAGAGCACGGACTTTTTCTGCCCTATTAAATTATCTGCTATCCAACCTCCCGGAATTGACATCACATAAACAAGCATGGTATACCAACCATAGAGTTTTAATGCTTCCGGATCAGACCAACCTAAACCGGGATTATCTCCCGTTTCTCTAGCTACTAAATAAAGAACCAAAATGGCACGCATTCCATAGTATGAAAAGCGTTCCCACATTTCTGTAAAAAATAAAACGTAAAGCCCCTTGGGGTGGCCCCATAAGTCTGTTTTCTCCGACATATATTTAATTATTTTAGGTTAGATGGAAAGCTAAAATAGAACTTTTTGCTAATTAATGCTGAAAGGCTTGTGTTAGGGGGTAAAAGTCTATAATAGAATGGATTACAGCCTGTCGTAGCGATCTGTTTTCTTTACAAGCTTAAGGTCTTGAAGAACAGAAGATTTTACATTGATTTGGAAATTGTAGCTCTGTTGGAAGCCGAATGGAATCCAATTTAGACGCATTTCCCAACAGTGTAAATCCCTATAAAAGCCAAGAGAGGTATAGGAGAAATCACGTTCTTGAAAGTCGTAACCTGAGTTAAAGGTTATTTTCCATTTTTCTGTTAGCGATAAATCGCCATTAAAATTTACAAATTGATTTAGTGCACTAGGGTTTAATCCGGATTTAGTGTAGGTCATAGAATAACTTACTCCTAAATTATAAGGAACTGAAAAATCTACATAACCAAAAGGGTCGGCATTAATCTGATCAA
>JABDLV010000193.1 GCA_013001815.1 Bacteroidia bacterium | reverse complement strand
CAAGACCACCGCATTCGACCACTCTGCCAACTCTCCGAGGGCGAAAGTACAATCTTTTTTAATTCTGCTGTACATAAAAACACAATTTTATGACACATTCTACTTTATATTAATAGGAGGTTTTCGTAAATTTGAGAAAAGACATATCATGAAAAATTTGATAACCATATTGATAGTGCTGGCCTGTTTTTCAACAGAGGCCAATGTGCAGGGAGGAATAAATGCCATACTGGATGCCAAAACATTTTACATACCTGGCGAAGGAGCCTTTTTAGAGACCTATTTTGAAGTAAAAGGCGAATCAGTTGTTTTTAAGAAAAATGACAACAACAAGCTGCAAAGCAAAATTGAAATTTCATGGAAGTTTGAGGATGAAAATGAGCTGGTGGTGCATTTTGACAAATACGTATTGCACAGCCCCGAAAGAGAACTTGATGGCGTATTGGATTTTGATTTTTTGGACCAGCAGCGTTTTCCGTTAAAAAACGGCACTTACAGCTATGAACTAATAATTAAGGATTTAAATTCTGAGCGAGAATCAGCAACAGTAGTATCTGAAGTTGAAATTGCATTCTACCCTGACATTATTGGCATGAGCGATATTCAATTGCTTAAAAGTTATAAACCGGCTACAGCAGAAAGTAAAATTGCAAAAAATGGTTTTGATCTAATGCCAAAAATAGATGGGCTTTATAAACAAGAAGAGGAATTAATTTTTTACACTGAGATTTACAACGCAGATAAAAAACTGGGAGAAAAACCATACCTGCTTAGTTATTTCATTCAGTCATCAGAAAGCAAACAGATTCTGGAAAATTTTAAAGTGTACAAAAGAAAAACTCCGGAAAGAATTACCGTTATACTAAGTACATTTTCAATTTCAGATCTGCCATCAGGCAATTACGAATTAGTAGTAGAATTAAGAGACCAAAGCAATGTATTAATTGGTTATAAAGAGGAATACTTTCAGCGGAGCAACAAAAAATTTAGTGAGGCTACCTTGACTGCTGAAGATTTCGAAAACGTAAACATACATAACACTTTTGCCAGTAAGATTACAGACAAGGAACAATTAATGGAATTTATCCATTGCTTGCGCCCTATTTCTACACCTCAAGAGCAAATTTTTGAAGACAATCAATTAAAAATGGCTAATGAGGAAATGATGCAGAAGTTCTTTTATGATTTTTGGAACAAAAGAAGCGCAGTTAATCCGGAAGCAGCCTGGCTAACTTATTATGAAGAAGTTAAAAAAGTAAACAGTTCCTATGGTACACGTATTCAAAAAGGCTACGAAACAGATAGAGGTCGCGTTTACTTAGAATATGGTCCACCAAACACCATCTCTAAACACTATGCAGAACCCAGTGCCTACCCTTATGAGATTTGGCATTACTACCGCTTAGGTAAGCAAAGTAATCGTAAATTCATTTATTACAATCCTGATTTAGTATCTCAAGATTTTAGACTGTTGCATTCAGATGCCAATGGCGAAGAGCATGAACCAAGGTGGCAAATGATATTGCATGAGCGTAACAATGCTAGCCGAGACATGGATAAAACCAAAGTAAATGAATCGTATGGCGGGCATTCAGATGATTTTTTCAATAATCCGCGCTAATTCTCTATTAACTATTTGCTGTTAATTCTCGTTAACATCTCTATATCAGCTCGTATAAAATAGCTGTATCTTGTTCAATCTATGCAAATCGCAGTTGTAATACTTAACTGGAATGGAAAGTCCTTGCTCGAGCAATTTCTACCCTCTGTGGTTTCAAACACCCCGGAAAACGTACAAATTATTGTAGCAGATAATAACTCTACAGATGATTCTGTCGCCTTTGTAAAATCCACATTTCCAAACATTGAAATCATAATTAACGATAATAATTATGGATATGCGCAAGGATACAATGAAGCCTTAAAGCATGTTAAAGCAGATGTCTTTGTTCTCCTAAATTCTGATGTGGAAGTTAGCAAAGGCTGGATCGAAGAAGCGGAAAAAGTATTGTCGACAGAGGAGAACATAGCTGCACTGCAACCCAAAATTCTTTCATTCAAAAACAAAGATGAGTTTGAGTATGCCGGTGCCGGTGGAGGTTTTATTGATAGATATGGTTTTCCTTTTTGCAGAGGGAGAATATTTAATTCCTTAGAAAAAGACCAAGGACAATACAATGATGTAACTGAAATATTTTGGGCGAGTGGCGCTTGCATGTTTATTAAATCAAAAGTGTTCTTTGAACTAAACGGTTTTGAAGATGAGTTTTTTGCGCACATGGAAGAAATAGATTTATGCTGGAGAATTCATAACGCGGGTTACAAAATAATGGTCGCACCAAACTCCGTAATTTATCATGTTGGTGGAGGAACCTTAAAACAAAACAGTCCCAGAAAAACCTATTTAAACTTTAGAAATAACTTGCTAATGCTGTACAAAAACAGTCCGGCAAAGGGCTTTGCAATGGTACTGTTTAAGAAATTGATTTTGGATGGCGTTGCAGCTCTTAAATTTTTGTTTAGCGTTGGGGCATCTCACTTCATGGCTGTGCTTAAAGCACACATCTACTTCTACTCTACTTTAAGCACCAGAAAAAAGCAAAGAAAAGAGTCGGTTCAGTTAGAGGCGAATGCCCTTTCACATATTCAATACAGGAAAAGTGTAGTATGGCAATACTTTTTAAAAGGCACTAAATTATTTAAAGATTTAAACTGGAATTAAATGAAAATTATTTGCGTAGGAAGGAATTATGCAAAACATGCAAAGGAATTAAAAAATGAAATTCCCAGTGAACCGGTAATCTTTATCAAACCTGATACTGCATTGTTGCCTAAAAAAAATCCTTTCTTCTACCCTTCTTTTTCTAAAGATGTACATTATGAAGTGGAGCTTGTAATAAAGATTAATAAAATGGGTAAGAAAATTCAGCCCCAATTTGCCCACAAGTATTATAATGAAGTTAGTGTAGGTATTGATTTTACGGCACGCGATGTACAAAAACAATTAAAAGAAAAAGGGTTGCCCTGGGAAAAAGCCAAAGCATTTGATAGTTCAGCACCGGTTGGCTCATTTGTATCTCTTAGCAAGTTTAAGTCAATAGATAATATTTCATTTTCATTAAAGTTAAACGGAGAGCTAAAACAAGAAGGAAATACAAGCAATATGCTTTTTAAAGTAAATGAATTAATCTCCTATGTCTCCTCATTTGTCACCTTAAAAAAAGGCGATTTGCTATTTACCGGCACCCCTGAAGGTGTTGGCCCAGTAGCAATTAATGACCATTTAGAAGCGTTTATAGAAGATGAACAATTATTATCTTTTAACGTAAAATAAGTCGTTAAAAAGCTATGGGAAGGTGTTTCGTTCAATATTTCGTAAATGCTTAACTTTAAGAAACAGGTTCCCTTTTAATATTGATGAAATTTTTACGCCTTACATGCTTCTGTTTGTACTTGATATTAACTGCAAATCAAGTTTACTCAACACACATCGTTGGTGGGGAACTCAATTACCGTTACATCGGTTCAAATAATTACGAAATTTCATTAACCGTTTACAGAGATTGCTTTAACGGAATTCCTCCTTTTGATAATCCTGCAGGTGTGGGTGTGTTTGATGTAAATAATAACTTGGTTACAACCATATTAATGAATTTTACCGGTTCGGATACCATTGAACCAACCATTAATGCACCTTGTTTCGTTCCACCTGTAAATGTATGTTATGAAGTTACCACCTATATTGACACGGTAAATCTGGCACCTTCTGTTGGAGGTTACCAATTGGTTTACCAACGCTGCTGCAGAAATCAAACCATTTTGAATATTATTAATCCGGTTGGCACCGGAGCAACCTATTATGCCAACATACCCGGAACGGGTTTAGCAATAAACAACAGCAATCCGGTTTTTGTAAATTGGCCACCCCCTTTTATTTGCAATAATGTGCCATTTGTTTTTGACCATTCTGCTACTGACATAGATGGTGACTCTATAGTCTACGAACTTTGCACACCTTATAATGGAGCAAGCACAACCATACCACAGCCCATACCTCCCTTTAATCCACCATATGCTGATGTTTCCTGGGCTTATCCATTTGGTCTAAATCAATTGATTGGAAGCAGTCCGCCACTTACAATTGATTCACAAACCGGAGTAATTACCGTTACACCAACATTGTTAGGACAATTTGTTTTAGCCGTTTGCGCAAAGGAATATAGAAATGGAGTGTTAATTAGTACAACAAGAAGAGATTTTCAATTGAATGTAGTAAACTGCCCTACACTGTTGGTTGCTGCAATCAACGCACCTACTTATACCTGCGGAACGAATACAGTGTCATTTCAAAACTTTAGTATAGGTGCAAATGCATTCTTTTGGGATTTTGGCGATACCACTACATTGGCAGACACCTCAAATTTACCCATACCCACTTACACTTATCCTGATACAGGTAAGTATGTTGTAACAATGATTGCACAGTCACCAATTAGTCCAACTTGCATAGACACAACCATTGATACCATTCAGATTCTGCCTGATTACATATTGGATTTTCAATTTACAATTGATCCCTGTTCGTACACGGTTAATTTTACCGATACTTCAAATTTAGACAGTGGCCCAACAGTAAATTGGGATTGGGATTTTGGCGACAGCACGAGTGCAGCCATAACCGATCCTACACATACATTCCCGGGTGGTGGCACTTACACTGTTACCTTAACCGGTATATCTGCCAGAGGATGTGAAGAAACAGTTGTTAAGCAAGTTGGAATTCCTGATCTGATGGAAGTTACTCAGGGAATAATTAACCCAACTATATGTTTTGGAGATTGCAGTGGATCTGCAAGTGTTAGCGTGATCAATGGCACACCGCCTTTCAGTTATTTATGGAGTGACCCTGCAATGCAAACAACACCTACTGCCACAAACCTTTGTGCAGGAACCTACATGGTTACCATATCAGACAGCTTTGGGTGTGTTGCTCAAGATTCGGTTATTATTCCGGATGGTGCTCTGTTAGTGAGCACACCCTTTACAACTGATGCCTATTGCGGGGGCTTATGCTTTGGTACAGCCGATGCAAATCCTTCCGGTGGTAGTGCACCTTACTCATTTGCATGGTCAGATGGTCAAACAGCTCAAACTGCTACATCATTATGTCCCGGCACTTACACAGTACTAATAACTGATGCAAATGGTTGTACAACGACAAACAGTGCAACAGTTTTGTTTAGCAATAATAAACCAGCTACAAATGCCGGAACTGCAAGTGACACTATTTATTTAGGTCAGTCTACTTATTTATTCTCAACAGGAAATGCTAATTATGCTTACAGTTGGCAACCTCCATTTACATTGGGCACCCCTAATGAGCAATTAACTCTGGCTACACCTGAATCAAATACAAATTATATAGTAACAGTAACAGATAGTAATGGTTGCACTAATTCAGACACAATTAGAATTATAGTCAGAAGACCGGATTGCATTGAGTCAGAACTTTTTGTCCCTAACGCATTTACCCCAAATGGAGACAATAATAATGATGTCATGTATGTTCGTGGAGATGGGTTTTCAGAAATATTTCTTAGGGTTTATAACAGATGGGGAGAATTGCTCTTTGAAACCAAGGATAAAAACGTAGGATGGGATGGCATATACAAATCAAAACCGGTACCTCCCGGTGTGTATGTCTACTACATTAAAGTTATCTGTTGGGGTGAAGAAACATTTGAAAAGAAAGGAAACGTAACCGTTATAAGATAAATGAAAAGACTGATATCCATATTAGTTGTTTTATGTTGGTTGCACATTGGCGCCTCTGCACAGGATTTGCATTTTACTCAAAACCATTACATCCCAGCTTACACAAACCCTGCATACTCTACGCTATTCAATGGCGATTACCGGTTTTCGGGAATAATTAGAAATCAATGGAGGTCAGTTACCAAACCCTATACCAGCACTGCCTTGGGTTTTGACGGCAAACTTCAAAGACAATACATCAACAATGTGAATTTAGGAGGCGGAATAGTTATTCTAAATGATCAAGCTGGAGACTCCCAGTATAGCACGACCGGTTCATTATTTAATTTGAATGCATCATTTAATCCGGGAAATGATTCAGTACATTTTGTATATGTCGGTTTGCAACCGGGTATATTTCAACGCAGCATAAATTTTGATAAACTAAAATTTGATAATCAATATAATGGAAGCATTTTTGATCCCACCTTACCCACCGGTGAACAATTTGGATCAAGCAACTTTACCTACTTTGACCTGGGCCTTGGTTTAGCCTGGCATTATGTAATTAATGATAGACTTAACACTACTCTCGGCTACTCTCAACAACATTTAAACAAAGCAAACCAAACATTCTTTGATAATGTTGAAGTACCCTTGCAGCAAAAAAAATCCATTACGGCAGATGCGAATTATGTAATAAACAATCTATTTACTGTGCAACCAATGTTTCTTTATCAAGAGCAAAGTGAGTTCAATCAAATATTAACCGGTGGTTTGATTAATTATAAAATGACTAATCCCAAACTTCAAAATGCTGTTATTCAAACGGGCTTCCTTTATAGAAACAAAGATGCGTTCTCTGTTTTAATGGGTTACCGATTTAATAATTACAATTTTGGATTAGCCTATGACATAAACGTTTCATCATTGAGTCAGGCAAGCAATGGCAGAGGTGCAATTGAATTTGGCATTAATTATATCATTACTACCGTAAAACCGATATGCGATATTAAAGTTTGTCCTATTTATTAAAGTATGTCAGGAATTTATAAACTAACGTTTACCATACTGTTGTTACTATTCATGGTAACAAGCTCCAGTGCTCAAACCAAGAAAGCGTATGTAAAAGCAGCCAATGAAGCAATGGAAAGCAATAACATTAGTTCAGCTGCTGCATATTATAGTTCAGCAGTGCGGCTAGATGATAGTGACATCGAATTACATTTTAAAGCTGCTGAATGCTATCAAAAAATCAATAATTATTCTAGCGCAACAAAACATTTCGAGAAAGTAATTAATTCGGAAAGAATTAGTCAATTCAAAGAGGCCTACTATCATCTTGGTGATTTAACCAAACTTACCGGAAACTATGAAGAAGCAAAAGTTCTATTTGAAAAATATTTGGAATTAGATAATGATTCTGCATCTATCTTTCATCAAAAAGCAAACATCCAATTAAAATCGGTTAATTGGGCATTAGATCAATTATATCCGAATGGATTAAAAGTACAATGGCTTGAAGGAAAAATTAACACTGAATATACCGAGTTCGCACCGTTTTTAATTAACGATAGCATTATTTACTACTCCTCCCTTTCTTTTGAAGGTAAAAACATGAAAGAGGGAATTCCAACCCCTACTATTTCTAAAATACTTAGAAGTATGGATGGCAGTAGAGGCTGGAGATCAGGCAGGCCACTCAAGCCCACATTTAATCGCACAAATTCTCATAACTGCAATGCAACATTAAGTGGAGATGGAAAATTAATGTTATTTACCAGGTGTAATTACAATTCTAAAAATGAATTAGAATGTAAATTATATGAGTCTGCATTGGTAAACGGAAAATGGCAAAGCCCAAGAAAAGTAGATTCGAAATTAAATAAAAGAGGATTCACCAGTACCCACCCTGCAATTGCCAATGCTGGTGCAGAGGGTTATATCATATATTTTGTAAGCGACAAACCAAACGGTTTGGGAGGACTGGATATTTGGCAAAGCAAAAGAAACGCAATGGGTGCATATACAGAACCTGTTAACCTTGGACCAACAATAAATACAATCTTTGATGAAATAACTCCCTATTATCACAACAATTCACAAACACTTTATTTTAGTTCACAAGCACACGTTGGATTTGGTGGATTTGATATTTTTAAAAGTAAAGCAACGAACTTTACTTATTACCAAGTGGAAAATGTTGGGTCACTCATCAATTCGACCTTTAATGATCAGTATGCTGTATTAAATGCAAGCGGCAGTAAAGTAATTTTTTCTTCTAACCGACCAACACTAGAAAACCAACTGATGAATTTTATATGTTGTTATGATTTATTTTCTTTTCAATTTAGTGACACTATACAGGAAGTTAATGTAGATACTACATTAGTTGTGGAAATTGATACTACTACAAATGCTGAAGAGTTTGAAATATTCTCAAGTTTTGCACCTATAAAACTATTTTTTCATAACGATGAACCAGATAGTAATACCTGGAATACCGAAACAGAAAAAACCTATTTAGAGACTTATGATTCATATATCAAAATGCAAAATGAATATGAATTAGAATACAGCACCAACATTAGAGGAATAAGTAAGAACCAAGCAATTAATCGCATTAACCAATTTTTTAATTCAGAAATACAGGGCGGATATGAACGTTTAGAAAAATTCTCTTCCCGTTTATTGATAGAATTGGAAAGCGGAAAAAGCATGACCGTAATGGTCAGAGGTTATACCAGTCCTTTGGCAGCAACAGATTATAACCTCAACTTATCTAAAAGAAGAATATCCAGCCTGGTAAACCATTTGAAAGAATATGATAATGGAGCTTTTCTACCCTATATAGACTCAAAACATTTACAAATTGAAGAAGAACCGGCCGGAGAAACATTGGTGTTGCCGGGAGTAAGCGATGAATTAGAAGACGTAGCAAGCTCTATATATAGCCCAGAAGCTGCTAGAGAACGTAGAATTGAAATTACCCGTGTAATTCTTGACTAAACAAATTGATTGGCAGATATACACAGAAGGTCGTCAATTACTTTTTAATTCTGTTGATATTCAAGGCTCATTGCTTGGTATTTTTGAATAAGGCGTCAATACTTGCCTTATACAATTGAGCCAATAATTAATGAGACCGATAAACAGAGTTCCAAGCCACCAACCAAAAACAAATATTAATAATCTGTTTGATGATTCTGACAGCCTCATCAGTGATATAAAGTTTGTTGTTCAAAACAAATACATATATGATACAGATTTAGAAGAAAGAATTTCCGTTCAATTTTCTAACCTTAATATTCATCAGAATCGATTTTTTGATGCAGAAAAAATTCTTCTGAACGAAATAAATGAGAATCAATCAAATTTAGAACATGTAGTGCATTGCACTAAATTAATTTGCAAATTGTATTTAGCAGTTTGCCAGAAAGACAAAGCAATTTTATTTGCCGAGGATAGAATTTCTGAATTAGAAAAATCAGGAGATAAAAAAGCATCGTATTCCTTGCAAATGGCAAATGGCATCATGCATTTCCAATTAAGAGACTATGCCAATTCGATTAAATTATTCACATCCTTAATTGAAAATCACTCCAAGCAATTTAACACGGAACAACTTGCCGAATTGTATTACTGGGCAGGCAGTTCATTTTTTTGGACAGAAGAATTAGATGTTGCGCAAAATTATTTGTCTGCCGGGGTTAAGCTTTCTAAGGAATGTAATAATTTGTACAGAGAAGTGCAGTGCTCATTACTTCTTTCAGCGCTAAATCTATTCAATAATAATTCAACAATTAGTATTGAACAGCTCAAATTTGCCTACTCTAACTTAGATTCTAACACTACAACACAGTATGAAATAAATATCTTAAGTGTTTATGCCTGTATATCTTTTATTGAATCTGATTTCGATAAATGCATTTCATATATTAATACTGCGATAACCCTTTTGAACAAAACAGAAAACCGTTCAAAATACTTTTTAATTTACAAATTACTAAGTAGTGCGTATCAAAAGATAGAGTTATTTGATGAAGCAAAGACTGCAGAAAATACTTGCGTAACATTATTAGAAGAAAATTCTAAAATTGATTCAAGCATAAGAAGCTTATTGAACTACCCTTCGTTTAGTGTGTTTGAACTAGCGGTTAATTATGCACTTAAGCATAGTGCCACAAATACACCAAACCCAATAATTGATACTAACACCAAAGCATTTGATGTACTAGTGATTGATGACAATAAACTAAATCTATTCTTCACTAAAAAAATACTTTCTAACAAAGGATATCAAACGCACATTGCCAGCAAAATATCTGAAGTAAAAAATATACTTAAGAATAACCCGATAAACGTTATTCTATTAGATATTCAAATGCCAATTATGAATGGGTATGAAATGTTTGAAAGTCTGGTAAGTGATGGTTTAATTACGCAAGGCAAACCAATGGTTGTAGCCATGACCGGTTATGATTCTGAAAAAGATAAAAATAGAGCATATAAATTAGGTATGGATGATTACCTAACAAAACCCTTTACCCCTGAACAATTAAATGCATGTATTAACAATTTAATCAATCAGAAAATGGAACCAATTGAAAACGTTTTGCAAAGTCAAAGTTTTACTTACGCTGCATTACTTCAGGACAAATTCGGGTTTAATGAGGCAGAATTACAGAAATTCTTAGAGCTGCTGTCGCATCAATTCAGAAACACAGAAAAACTAATTTACGAGAGCATCTCATTAAAGGATTGCAATGAGTTATTGCAGGTAATGCACGATTTAAAATCAAACGTGCAAATGATTGATGACACTCAATTACTTTCCTTAATAGAAGAAATAAATTACAGTATCAGTGATACAGATTCATTGATTCAGCATGTAGATAAGATTGAGAAATTAATATCTTTCTTAACATCAACGCAAAGAAAAATGCGTTCAGAATTGCAAACGCAATTCCATTAAGAAAAAATATTATTCTGCCGGAGTATCTGTGCTTCCACCCAGGTCTTCAAATTTAACCTCAGGCATTTCGGTTTTCACAGTATCTGATTCAGTTGCAGTGCTATCTGCAGGCGCTGTATTCTGACGTGGCGGTGTCATTATTTCAGGACGTTCTGCCTTAATATATTCAATGGTTTCTTTAAACCCATCTGCAAACTTATCGAAGTCCTCTTTATACAAAAAGAGCTTATGCTTTTCATAATAATGCTTCTCATCATCAGGATTGAATCTTCTTTTACTTTCCGTAATGGTTAAGTAATAATCGTTCGCCCTTGTAGCTCTCACATCAAAAAAATATGTTCTCTTACCTGCTTTAATCGTCTTAGAGAAAATATCCTGTCTTGGAGCCCCTCCGTGATTATTCTTATTGTCTTCCATGTCCCAAATAATTGTGCGTTAACTACAAATGTTTAAAAAAATATTCTATTATCAAAACAATCATTGTTCATAGAAAAATTGGAAATGATGCACTAAAATTCAGACTATATGGGTATTAAGGTGTTGTTAATCAGGCCATTTCCTCTTCCAGCAGTTGTTTTTTATACATGGAATGATAAAAGCCCTTTTTCTCCAATAAATACTCATGGGTGCCTTCTTCCACTTTTTTACCATCATCTAATACCAATATATGATCGGCATTTTTAACGCTGGAAACACGATGGCCAATGATTATGGTGGTTTTATCCTTCATTATTCGAGATAAATTTTGAAGGATCTCTTCTTCCGTTTTTGTGTCTACCGCGGATAAGCAATCATCAAAAATTAAAATTTTGGGGTTTTTAATAATGGCCCTGGCAATGGAAATTCGTTGTTTTTGTCCACCGGATATTGTTATTCCTCTTTCTCCTAATTTAGTTTCGAACTTATTGGGGAAGCCCACAATGTTATCATAAACTACAGAGTCTTTTGCAGCTTGTTCAATTCTTTGTATCAGTTCCCCTTTTTCAATATCTTCTTTTAATCCAAAAGCTATATTGTTACTAATGGTATCAGAAAAAAGAAAAATATCTTGAGGAACATACCCTACTCTATCTCTTATTACACCCGTATTTATACCAGATAAGTCTTTATCATCAATAAAAATTTCTCCACTATTGGGTTCAATTAATCGCAATAACAAATTTGCAATGGTTGTCTTCCCAGAACCTGTTCTACCAATTATTGCAAGTGATTTTCCTTTGTCAACTTTAAAGGATAAATTATCTAATGACCTAATATTAGATTCAGGATAAACATGGGATACATTTTTGAATTCGATATCTCCATCAATCGTAATTTCATTTTGCTCACCTGAAAGAATGGCTGGTTGAGTATGCAAAAACTCATTGATTCGCTGTTGCGAAGCCACCGAACGCTGTACCAAAGACACAACCCAACCCAGTGCTGCAACAGGCCAGGTTAACATGTTTACGTAAATCACGAACTCTGCAATATTCCCAAGTGTTATATTGCCATTCATGGCTTCTATACCACCAACAAAAATAGTTAGCAAGGTGCTTAGACCAACTAGCAAAAGCATAGATGGATGAAATAATGCATTTATACGTACCAACTGCATAGATAATCGTTCATACATATTGCTTTGCAAAGAAAAATCATTTGAAAATTTTTCTTCTCTAACAAATGACTTTAGTATTCTTATTCCACTGAATGATTCTTGCGTAAAGGTGGACAAATCAGAAAGCTTACCCTGCACTTCAATACTTTTCTTATTAATTAGTTCCTGCACATAATAAATCATTACAGATAATATTGGCAGTGGGATAAGCGCGAATAAAGTGAGCTTAGGATTTACACTTATCATTGTAGTAATAACAAGGATAAATAGAACAGCCATGTTTATGGTATACATAATTGCCGGGCCAACATACATTCTTACGTGTCCAACATCTTCACTAATGCGGTTCATTAAATCACCAGTGTTATTTACGGTATAAAAACTAGGCTCAAGTTTTTGGTAATGCTCAAATATTTCATTCTTCAAATCAAACTCAATCTTTCTACTCATTACTATAATGGTTTGCCGCATAAAGAACATAAACATCCCTTTTAGCAATGCCATCCCCACAATTAAGCCGGCAAAAAATAAAACGTAAGAAGCGATTGAAGAATAATACTTTGACTCTAATTCAAAATGATTAAACAGCTTAAAAGATGATAGATTGTAAATAACTATATCTAAAGCCTCTCTAATAATTTGAGCCGGAAAAATGGCGAACAAATTCGAAATTGTAACAAATAATATTCCGAAAATCAGCCTCCATTTGTATTTTACAAAATATTTATTGAGATAACTTAAAGATTTCATATATTGACGGTGAGATAAAGAGCAAATTCATTTAATTGGATATATTTGCACTAGCGAAAATACGCTCTTTCGCCTTTTTAGCTTCAAAAAACATTAACTTTTAACCATTTTATGGAGAGTATCCAAGAAGTTCAAGATATGACAAAAACAGACACCGGAGTGTTTGAATTGCTTTTAAAAGACCATCATGAGCAAGTTCTTTTTTGCAATGATGAAGATACCGGACTAAAAGCCATAATTGCCATACACAACACCACATTAGGCCCTGCATTAGGGGGAACCAGAATGTGGCAGTATGCCACAGAAAATGATGCCTTAATTGATGTGTTGCGCCTTTCAAGAGGAATGACCTACAAAGCTGCTATTAGCGGATTAAATTTAGGTGGTGGTAAAGCAGTAATAATTGGGGATTCAAAAAAAGACAAAAGCGAACCCTTACTTAGAAAATTTGGCCGCTTTGTAAAAAACTTAAACGGTAAATATATAACCGCTGAAGATGTCGGAATTGGTACGAAGGACATGGAATTTGTTCACATGGAAACAAAGCATGTTACCGGATTACCTGAATCTTTAGGTGGCGGTGGTGACCCATCACCGGTTACGGCATACGGTGTTTATTTAGGCATGAAAGCATCTGCAAATTTTGCCTGGGGAAGTGATGGACTGCATGGAAAAACGGTTGTGGTTGAAGGTGTTGGAAAAGTAGGAAGACATTTGATACAACGCCTGGTAAAAGAAGGCGCTAAAGTTTATGTAACTGACATTAATCAAGAAGCCATAAAAAATGTAACTGAAAAGTTTGATGTTACTTATGTAAAACCCGGTGAGCAGTTTGATGTAGATATGGATATTTACGCACCATGTGCTTTAGGTGCAACAGTAAATGATGACACCATTCCAAGACTTAACTGCAAAGTAATTGCAGGGGCAGCAAACAATCAATTAAAGAAAGAAAAAATTCATGGTCCGGCTTTGTTAGAAAAGGGAGTGATATATGCTCCAGATTTTTTAATTAATGCCGGTGGGTTAATCAATGTATATTCAGAGTTAGAAGGATATAACAGAAAGAAAGCACTGAATGCAACGGAAAATATTTATGATGTAACTTCACACATTCTAAATAAATCAAGAGAAGAAAACATACCTACATATTTGGCTGCAAAAATTATTGCAGAAAAACGTATTGAAGATATTAAGAAAGTAAAATCTACTTTTTAAGTTTTAAAATTTATTAACTCGTTCTTTATTTAATATTATGCTAAGCAGAAGACTTTTGCGCGTTAAGGTGTTACAAGCTATTTACGCCTACTACCAATCTACTGATATTACTGCTGAAGCAGCTATTAAGAACCTCCATACTTCCATTCAAAAAACATTTCAATTGTACCTTCAATTGCTTCAGCTTTTTATAGAGCTGACCAGAAAAGAAGAGCAATACCGTGCAGATAAACCACAAAAAATGCTTAGTACGAATGAAGCCACAGATTTACAATCATTAAAAAGCATTCCCTTTATAAACTACCTGTCTTCTAACAAACTGTTTGAAGAACTTAAAAAGGAACATCAAATTTCATGGAAGAATGATAATGAAACCCTGGAAAAAATCTTTTTTAATGTAAGAAGTAAAGAAGAGTATAAAGAATTCATTCAAAAACCGAAGGTTACTGAGTCTGCGGGAACAGGTTTTGGCACCTGGCTTTTTAGGGAAATGATTGCCAAATCTGATGTGATTAGAAATAAAATAGAAGAGCAAAACATTTATTGGGCAGATAGTTTAGATTTAGTACTTAATATAATGTACAAGAAGATTAAAGACTTTAACCCTGCTAAACCCGATACATTAGTTTCTAAATCTTTTTACAAAGATGAAGAAGATGATAAATTGTTTCTTGAGAAATTATTTAAAGAAGTATTAAATCATCATGATGATTATGAAATGATGATTGAAGAAAAGGCAAAAAATTGGGAGATTGAAAGGATTGCAATGATTGATACCATTTTGCTAAAGATGGCATTAACAGAAATTATGCACTTCCCTACTATTCCTCCAAAAGTGAGCATGAATGAATATATTGATATTTCAAAAGATTACAGTACTCCAAAAAGTCGTATTTTTATAAACGGTCTTTTAGATAAACTCATGCACGATTTAAAATCTGAAGGAAAGGTTGTGAAAACCGGAAGAGGATTAATTGAATAAATTAAAATTATGAACTACGTTAAAATTTTATTGTCACTATTGATTTGCATCTCCATTTCATGCAAACCTGAAAAAGATGGTAATGGCAATACTAAGCTTTCGCCTGATGCAATTAACAATCCGATAACTGCAGCAGATAAAAAAGCCAAAGAAAAATTACCTGAATTTGAATTTAATGAAACAAGCCATTCCTTTGGTCAAATAATGGCCGGACAATCTGTTACCCATGAATTTGAATTTACCAATACCGGTAATGCAGATTTAATAATTAGCAATGCAAGTGCTTCTTGTGGTTGCACAGTACCTGAATTTTCTAAAGAGCCAATAGCACCAAACGAGAATGGAAAAATTAAAGTTGTGTTTAACAGCACAGGTAGATCTGGTATGCAAGCAAAAACGGTAACAGTTATTGCTAACACCATACCAAATACCAAAGTATTAACTATAAGTGCAGACGTAATTGCCAATTAAATAATAATTATAACAATCTAAATTATACTACAAATGGACGCTCCTTTTGATTCAAGCATGCTAATGATACTTGCAATATTGTTGGTATTTTATTTTTTTATGATTCGACCTCAAATGCAAAAAGCCAAAAAAGAAAAACAGTTTAAAGAGTCTACTAATAAAGGAGACAAAGTTGTTACCATTGGCGGTGTACACGGAAAAATTACAGACATGGGCGAGTCTTCCGTAACTTTAGAAGTTGCACCTAACATTAGATTGAAGGTCGAAAAATCTGCCCTATCATTAGAGGCTAGTCAGCAGTACAAGAAGGACGTAGCTGAAAAGAAGTAATTCCATGTTTAAAGTTGGTTTAACCGGTGGTATTGGTAGCGGCAAATCATTGGTTGCTGATATTTTTTCGCGACTGGGAGTTCCTGTATATATTTCTGATGTAAAAGCAAAAGAACTAATGAATTCGAATGCTGAATTAATCAGAGCTCTAAAGCAAGAGTTTGGAAATGACATATATAATGGAACAGAGCTAAACAGGAAGGCTTTAGCAGATATCATTTTTAATGATGAACAAAAACTCAATAGAGTAAATAAATTCGTGCATCCCATTGTAAGAAATGATTTTAACTCATGGACTGAAAAGCACAGTGATGCAAAGTATATCATTAATGAATCGGCAATTGTTTTTTCTTCCGGCTTACACCAAGCGCTTGACAAAGTTATTTGTGTTATTTCTCCATTAGAATTGCGAATTAATAGAGTTGTAAAAAGAGATGACACAGATAAAGAAAGCGTTGAAAAAATTGCATCACAGCAATTATCAGATGAAGAAAGAAAAGAGAAATCTGATTTTATTCTGTACAACAATGAAGAAGAATTGCTTGTACCTCAAATAATAAAACTTCACCAAACCCTTATTCAGCTTGCATTATAAGCGAATATAATTGCTTTATACCTCTTCTTTTAGTTATTTTTATAGCGTAACCATTGGCTTTTAAACGTGTAAAAGTATAATGGGACAATTCCCGTTTGAAATGAAAATACTTTCTGCATTGCAAATTAGAGAACTGGATGCTTTTACCATAGAGCATGAACCTATTAAGTCGATTGACTTAATGGAAAGAGCTGCTCAAGAATGCTTCGATTGGATAATTAATAAATACTCGAAAGAACATTCCTTCAAAATTTTCTGCGGTTTAGGAAACAACAGTGGAGACGGATTGGTGATTGCCAGATTGCTTTATCAAGCAGGTTATAAAGTACAACCATTTATTATAAGGTATAGTGATAATACCTCTGATGACTTTAAAATAAATGAAGTCAGATTATTTCAACTTGACTTATCGCTTGTTCGCAATGTCTATCAAATTAGTGATGTGCAGAAGTTCGAGAAAAATGATGTTCTCATAGATTGCATTTTCGGTTCCGGACTTACCCGCCCTACTGAAGGATTGGTTGCAGAAGTAATTCAACTGATGAACAATTCCAAGCAAGCAACTATTTCAATTGATTTTCCATCAGGTTTGTTTGCAGATAAAAGCTCGATTTCGACTAATGCACACATTGTAACTGCCGACTATACTTTATCATTTCAATTACCAAAGCTGGCATTCCTATTGCCTGAAAACGAAAAATACATAGGTGAAGTTCACATATTCAATATCGGATTAGATCAATCTTATATTCAAGATCAAGAAACTGATTTTGAATTATTGGAGATACAGGATGTAAAGCAACTTATTCAAACTAGAAAACGATTTTCTCATAAAGGAACGTTTGGCCATGCACTGATAGCTGCCGGAAGCATTGGTAAGATGGGTGCAGCTGTATTGGCATCTAAGGCCTGCTTAAGAACCGGTGCGGGCTTGGTAACTACTCAAACTCCTACATCTGGTTACAGCATAATGCAAATCAAGTTGCCCGAGGTTATGGTGCAACAAGACATTAGTAAAAACTATATAAGTGAAATTGCTAACATCGAAAACTATGATGTAATAGGAATTGGACCCGGATTAGGAACTGAAAAGAGCACCCAAAAAGGATTGAAAAAATTATTTCAGTCTTATAAAAAACCAATGGTAATTGATGCAGATGCAATTAATATATTAGGATTACACAAAACATGGATAAGCTTAATTCCTGAACAAAGCATATTAACTCCCCATCCAAAAGAATTCGAACGACTAGTTGGTGCATCTAATGATAATTTTGAGCGATTAAGAATGCAATCCGAATTCTCTCTAAAATACAACCTCTTCGTAATACTAAAAGGACATTACACTTGCATTACTAGCCCCGATGGAAAGTGCTATTTCAATACAAGCGGTAACCCGGGCATGGCAACAGCTGGGACCGGAGATGTGCTTACAGGTATTTTAACAGGGCTTTTGGCACAAGGGTATTCTGAATTGCATGCATGCTTAATAGGCGTTTTTATACATGGCCTGGCAGGTGATATTTCTGCTGATAAAATGAGTCAGCAAGCTATGCTAAGCAGCGATATTATTGATAATATTGGTGCAGCATATAAACTGCTTGAGTTAGAGAATGAAAAATAGTTTACAATTTAAAGTTGCCACTTTTTTGTTTAAGCATGTACCAGTATTGTACAAACCCCTATACTACTTTTTTAAAAACAGACAAGATGCAGATGAGTTAAACCTGTTGAAGCAATTTATAAAACCCGGTTCTACTGTTGTTGACATAGGAGCAAACATTGGATTTTATGCAGAATACTTTAGCAATTGGGTTGGAGAAACAGGCAAAGTACATTGCTTTGAACCGGATGAAACCAACTTTTCACTTCTTAAGAAGAATACTCAAAACTCAGAAAACACAATCATTAATAAATTGGCAGTAAGTGATAAAACGGGAAGCATTACCTTATATAAATCACATAGATTAAATGTTGATCATAGAACATACAAACCAACTCAGTTCGATTCCACTACAGAGCTGAAATGCGTGTCAATAGATGATTACATAAACAATAAGTTCAAAGTTGACTTCATAAAAATGGACATTCAGGGAGCAGAATACCCCGCTTTAGAAGGAATGAAAAAAACACTTAAGAATAATGACATTAAACTTCTATCAGAATTTTGGCCATATGGATTAAAACAAGCCGGCTCATCCAAACAACAAGTGTATGCTTTCTTAACTGAACAAGGGTTTAGCGTTTATAAAATTGACAAGACAAATTTGATTCTAATTGAATCAAAAAGTGAGCTCGAAGTATTCTCAGATGATGAGGAAGATTATTATAATATTCTTGCTACAAGAAGTTCTATATAAACTTAATCTTCCTGGCAGCAAAGAAACACATCTTCAATAAGATTAGACCATGTCTAAATCGGCTAATGTTGGTTTCGCCATAGGTTCTCTCTCTATAACGTATCGGAATCTCTACAATTTTTAAATTCAGTTTGTAGGCACCAAAAATTAAATCGAAATCACCAAAAGGATCAAAATCCCCAAAGAACTTTCTATTCTCAACTAAATTATCATAGTCTTTTCTAAACAACACTTTTGTTCCACACAAAGTATCCTTAAACTGTTGCTCTAGTAAGAAGGTAAACACTATACTAAAAAATTTATTCCCTAATAGATTTAAAAAACGCATGGCTTCTTTTTCCATTTGGTAAACCAATCGAGAACCATTTATAAAATCACCTTTACCGCTGGCAATGGCATTATAAAATTTAGGAATGTCTTCAGGGGGAACCGTTAAATCCGCATCCAATATCATTAAGATGTCACCGGTGGCCATATCATACCCTTTTCGCACCGCATTGGCCTTCCCTTTTCCGTCCTGTTGTCCAATTTTTATATCATGCGTATCAGCGTACTTCTTTTGAATTTCTTGAATTTTTTCCCAAGTGTCATCAGTAGAATTTCCTTCTATAAAAATTATCTCTGTATGCTTTCCAAATTTTGGTAAACGTGTAATTGCATTCTCAATATTACCACTTTCATTTCTGGCAGGTATTACAACTGTTGTAGAATACTTATCCTTGTATTGCTCTTCACTCAAATTTGCATGTGGCATGGCAAAAGAGTAATTGTTAATAGATAAAAAACGAATTATGGGTAGTCTTCCTATGTATCTATTCAACAATGGAGAAATCAATGGAATATAGAAAGGGAAAATCATGCGTTTACTTTGTCTGTAAACATCAAATCCGGCCAAATACAGCAGGTTATTGATTTCTACCTGACTAAGCCAATTCTGATTCGGAGTTTTCGTTTTTAACCCAAGCGTTTCACCCAACTTAATAATTGGCTCCCACAAATAATTATAATAGGTGATTATAATTTTGGTTCGTTCATGACTAACTTTGTGAAGCTGCTTTAACACTAACTGAATGTCTTCTACATAACCAATTATATTCGAGAGTATGATTAAGTCAAATTTCTCATCTAACTGAATATCTTCAGCCGGCATAATGCGCAATTCTAAATCAGGATATTTCTTCTTTCCCTCTTCAATCATTTTTGCACTATAGTCAATACCTACTTTCCTTTTTCCGGCTATATCATTAATTAGTTCGCCTGTACCACAACCTATTTCTAAAACAGAATAGTTTTGGTGTGCAAAATAGTTGCAGTAATTGGTAATGTCATTCCAATAGTAACGGTGTCGTTTTCTATTTTCAACACGCTTTGCAGCAATTTTATCGAAGTAATCTAAATATCTCACTTATAAATTATTTAGTTCCAAAAATTACAACCGAACCGGCTATCTCTTTTAAAACAGGTATTTTTTCTATTGCCTTCCCTACTCCATTTACCAATCCTATCATGGGTTTTGGCGTAATTGGATGTAAAAAATCATATGGAAATATATTCACATTCTTGTATCCAATCTTATTCATCATGTTTTTAAATTTCCATCTTACAATAGCAGTTTCATCCGGTGAGTCACCCAACATCTTTTTTATAAATGGAATATTTTTCTGAACAAAAATTTGTGGGTTAATCATATTCGGTTCAGCAAAAACAAATCTTCCACCGGGCTTGAGAACACGAAACAATTCTGTCATTGCCTTCTCCATATCTAAATGATGCAAAACAGAACTACCAAACACAACATCAAACGTATTGTCATCATACTTCATGTTCATCGCATCTTCCACTAAAAATTCTGCTTCCGGCAACTTAACTTTCGCTTGTTCCAAAAGTTCAGGAGAAATATCAATAGCAGTAATTTGTGCTTTGGTTTTATCGTACACTTTTTTGGTAAACAAACCTGTACCGCAACCAATTTCCAACACTTTATCACTAGCTTGAATTTTTCCCTCACTCACAAAAAAATCTGCACGTCTTTCAGCTCGAACCATTCCGGCCGGACTGCTCCAATTCCAAACTGATTCTGCATTGGCACTTATTTTTTTGCCATGCTCAATTTCATGTTGAATTCTATCGGTACTCATTCTTATAATTATATAGCAATTTCAAGCTAAATCATTGAAATATGTATACTATATATCAGCAATTTGGTTATACAATTAAAGGGTAAAATCAGCTATTATTGAATATAATTACCCTGCAACAGGGGTCTTTTGCGACTTTTTATGGTCTGCAAGGAATTTCTCAAGGCCAATGTCGGTTAATGGGTGTTTTAATAGCCCCAAAATAGAGCTTAACGGGCAAGTAGCCACATGAGCTCCAACTTCTGCACATTGAATGATATGCATGGTATGCCTAATACTAGCAGCTAAGACCTGTGTTGGATAGCCGTAGTTCTCATAAATATGTACAATTTGAGCAATTAAGTCTACACCATTGGTCGAAACATCATCTAATCTGCCAATAAATGGTGAAACATAAGTTGCTCCTGCTTTTGCAGCCAACAAAGCCTGACCGGGAGAAAATATTAAGGTACAATTGGTTTTAATTCCTTTATCAGAAAAATATCTAAGGGCTTTCACACCATCCTTTATCATTGGAATTTTAACCACTATTTGCTTGTGCAATGCAGCAAGCTCTTCTCCTTCTCTTACCATTCCTTCAAAATCAGTAGCTATCACTTCAGCACTTACATCCCCATCAACAATATTACAGATATCCACATAGTGCTTCAACACATCTTCCTTACCAGAAATGCCTTCTTTTGCCATAAGAGATGGATTGGTGGTAACACCATCTAAAATGCCAAGGTCATTTGCTTCTTTAATTTGTTCAAGACTAGCGGTATCAATAAAAAATTTCATGTAATTGGGCTTTTGAGGTCAATATATTTGAGTATGTAAATATAGAAATAAGCTATAGAGATTTATAAAAAAAAGGGGTAAGCTACTTATATCGCACCGCTACAACCGATTATCCTTGCTTTCTTCCGAACCTGGGGAGTTTCACGGGAGCTGGCCGTATAAGACTTACCCTGTGCAAAAGTATAATAACCATTCAATATCAACAAACTAATATTACATAACTTTACAATTACGCGTAATATTTATGAATTTAAATCAGTCATTAAGGCTAGCTGTACATTACGGAAGTATCTCTGCTTTATGCTCTTTCGGAGTATTTCTACTGCTATATTTTATGGTAAAAAACCCGTTAGGAAATATTTCTTTTGTGGGTGCATGGATACCAATTGTATTCATAGTTTTAGCTATTAAATCATTCAAAGAAAATGTGGGTGATGGGTATATAACTTATGGACAAGGATTAAGAACCGGAACTTGGACCAGCTTATTTATTGCCATTTTATTCTCATTGCTCGTGTATATTTTCTTGAATTTAATTGATGCTTCAATTATAGAGGCATATAAAGAAGAAGCACTAAAACAATTGGAAATTAGTAAAGACGTTTTAAATAAATCAATGTACTACACTACGCTGGAAGGCATTGAAAAAACAACTGCAGGCTCGCTTGCAATGAGTGAATTTTATACCAAATTTATTGGTGGATTTATCGTTTCTTTAATAGTTGCTGCATTCTTCAAATCTCCAAAACCAATACAGAATTAAATCAAAAATGATGACACCAGACATATCCGTTGTTGTTCCCCTTTATAACGAAGATGAATCATTGCAAGAATTAGTTACCTGGATAAAAAAGGTAATGGAAGCAAACAGCTATACCTATGAAGTAGTTTTGATTGATGATGGTAGCACAGATGAATCATGGAAAGTAATTCAAAACATAGCGCATGTAAACCCGAATGTTAAAGGAATAAAATTTAGAAGAAATTACGGTAAATCTGCCGCGTTAAATGAAGGATTCATTGCCTGCAGTGGCAATGTTGTAATTACTATGGATGCTGACTTGCAAGACAGTCCTGATGAAATTCCTGGGTTGTATAAAATGATAAAAGATGATGGATGGGACTTAGTATCCGGCTGGAAAAAGAAACGCTATGACCCAATAAGCAAAACTATACCAAGCAAATTTTTTAACTGGACAACCAGAAAAGCATCTGGCATAAACAATTTACATGATTTTAACTGTGGTCTAAAAGCATACAAAGGCGAAGTAGTTAAAAACATTGAGGTCTATGGCGAAATGCATCGCTACATTCCTGTTATAGCCAAGTGGTCTGGTTTTAATAAAATTACAGAAAAAGTTGTAGAGCACCGTGAACGTAAATTTGGTGTTACAAAGTTTGGCTTAGAACGTTTTGTAAATGGCTTTCTTGACTTGATGTCCATTATGTTTGTTTCTAGATTTGGGAAACGACCAATGCATTTGTTCGGTACCATGGGCATGATTTGTTTTGCCATTGGTTTTATAATTGCAGGCTGGCTAAGTTTTGATAAATACGTAAACAAAGTTTATGGCATTGCAGATAGACCCCTGTTCTTTTTTGCAATTCTACTTTTAATTATAGGTGCTCAATTATTCTTAGCCGGTTTCCTTGCTGAAATGATTGCCCGTACAGGATCAGACAAAAATCAATACCAGGTTTCCCAAACCATTAATGTAAACAGCAACCAGACAATTAATCATTAATATGCTCTAAGCATAAAAAAATGAGCTTTAGATGATATTCTAATGCTTTTGTACTGTTTGATTATTATTTTCGTTGTTGAAAATGATGCACAAAATTCTCTCTATTTCATTCCTTGTATTATTTGCACTTTCTGCAAATACTCATGCACAAACATTTAAAGTTTTTAAAGGAGATACCATAAACCGAACTGATGCTGATGGAGAAAAACAAGGTGAATGGCGCAAGTATTATAAAAGCGATAACCTTTTTACCGCTGGAAAATTCATAGATGATGTAGCCATAGGTGATTGGAAAACCTATTATGAAAGCGGAGAAGTAAGTGGCACTGTTACTTATTCGAACAACGCGAAAAAAATAAAGCAAACTTCTTATTACAAAAGTGGTGAAGTTAAAGCCAAAGGAAATTATATTGAATTAAAAAAAGATAGTTTGTGGACATACTACAAACCCGGAAATACACTTGCTTCTATAGAGACATATAAATTGGGTGAAGCACATGGTCCATGGAAAGTGTATTATGCTAATGGACAAAAATCCTTAGAAGAATTTTATGTTGAAGGTGACAGACAAGGTGCAGCATTTGAATATTTTAAAGATGGAACAAAAAAGTCTGCATCAAATTATGTAAATGACAAACTAAATGGTGTGTTTATCTTATACCATACCAATGGTTCAATTTGGAAAAAAGGTGTTTACAAAAGCGGATTAAAGCAAGGAGTTTGGGTTAACCATAACTTGAAAGGCCAAAAAGAATCTGAACAAGTTTTTAAAGATGGTTTCCCGGTTGAAGAGCCTTTAAACGAATAAAACACATCCTTTTTATTTTCCGTAAATTGCATTATAATTCTAACTGCAGTTATTCTGTAAATTATTGATAATGAGTAAAAAAGGCAAAGTACTGGTAGCCATGAGTGGTGGCATAGACAGTTCTGTAGCAGCTATTATGCTACATGAACAGGGCTATGAGGTAGTAGGCCTTACCATGAAGACCTGGGACTACGTTTCTTCCGGTAGTAATAAAAAGGAAACAGGTTGTTGCAGTTTAGATTCAATTAATGATGCCAGAAGCATTGCTGTTGAGCATGGATTTCACCATATCATTCTAGACATCAGAGAGGAGTTCGGTGATTATGTTATCAATAATTTTGTTGATGAGTACTTGGCAGGCAGAACACCCAATCCTTGCGTTATGTGCAACACGCACATTAAGTGGGAAGCATTACTCAAAAGAGCAGACATGTTAGACTGCGAATACATTGCTACAGGTCACTATGCAAAAGTTAGAGAGGAAAACAATCGCTTTGTGGTTTCAAGAGGTTTAGACAGATTCAAAGATCAAAGTTATGTACTGTGGGGTGTTACTCAGGAATGTCTATCTCGTACTATGTTTCCGGTAGGTGGTTTTGAAAAAGAAAAAATAAAAGATATGGCTCGCAATATGGGCTTGCATGAACTTGCTAATAAAAGCGAGAGTTATGAAATTTGTTTTATACCGGATAATGATTACCGTTCATTTCTTAAAAAGAAAGTTGAAAACTTAGAAGAAAGATTTAAGGGTGGTAAGTTTATATCCACCTCAGGCAAAGCATTAGGTGAGCATAAAGGATATCCGTTCTATACGATTGGGCAAAGGAAAGGACTGGAAATTGCTTTGGGCGAACCCATGTACGTGACTAAGATTGTACCTGAAACCAATACTGTTGTGCTAGGTACGTTTAATGATTTAGATAAGGATGAAATGTTTGTTAGAGATGTAAACTATGTGAAATATGCATCAATAATAGATGGCACAGAAGCGTTAACCATGATAAGATCTCATGATAAAGGAACTGCCAGCACATTGTATAATCACAACGACCAAATGCGTATTGTATTTCATTCACCTGCAAAGGCAGTTGCACCCGGACAAAGTGCGGTGTTTTATGAAGGAGAAGATGTATTGGGCGGGGGATTTATTGAAAAAAAATAAATGAAGAAGATTAAAATATCTATTTCAGCATTATTCATAATGGCACTACTCTATTCGTGTTCAAAAGATAATAGTGTAGTTACCAAATTGGGTTACTCCTACTTCCCTGTCAATGTTGGACACTGGGTGGAGTATGAAGTAGATTCAATAGTGGTAGATGATTTCAATCAAACAATAGACACATTTCAATTCTTTATAAGAGAAGAAATTGACAGTTTGTTTATAGATCAGAGTGGAGAACCTACTCAGCGACTAGAAAGGTACAAGCGTCAAACCAGTTCTGATCCCTGGACCATTCATAAAATTTGGACATCTAACCGAACCAACACAACAGCACAAAAAACTGAAGATAATTTTAGATTTATTAAATTGGTATTCCCTATTAACTTGTTTGATGACTGGGACGGAAATGCCTTTAATACAAATAATGAGGCTGAGTACGAATATACTGAGGTGCATAATACATTCAGCTTAAACGGACTTAATTTTGATTCTGTATTAACAGTAACGCAAGTAATAGATACCAATGGGCTAATTTCTAACGTTATAGAAATAGAAAAATATGCCGCGCAAGTGGGTATGATTTATAAAGAACAAACGGATTTAGAATTTAATTTTAGTTTTCCTGATTCAATTACAGGCGGCATAGTTTACAAAGAAAGAATAACTGCATATGGCAATTAATATACTTAGCGTTTTATTTACTTTTTTGTTTACTCTTTTGATTAGTTATCCAAGTGGGAATACTAGTAGCTATCTTGTATACCTAACAGACAAGAACACTACTGAGGTTACTGATGCACTTGCGAAACAACAGCTTTCAAAAAAAACGATTGAGAAAAGAATTAGAAAAGACATTCCCTTCAACACCTATGATTTACCCGTTAGCAATGATTATGTTTTGGAACTGAAACAAAGAAACAGTGTCGTGAAACAAAAATCTAAATGGTTAAATGCAGTTTTAATAGAAAGCAACAATATTGAAAGCATAGAGGAAATTAAAACTCTACCTTTTGTTAAGTCAATTCAAAAACTAAGTAAAGCAAAAGTAAAACACCAACCATCCGGTCATTTTAAAAACAGCATCATTGATCATAACAGCTTCAACAAGCTCAGTCATTTAAAAACACAGAATGAGTATGGAATGGCATATAATCAAATTGAAATGGTAAATGGTGTAGCACTACATAATAAAGGGCAAAAAGGCGAAGAAATGACTATTGCCGTATTTGATGCAGGTTTTGTTAGTGTTGGCAACCTTAGTCTTTTTGATGAAATGTTTGCCGAAGGCAGGTATTTAGGCGCTTATGATTTTGTAATCGATTCAACTAAATTATCAGCTGCACATACGCACGGAACCCAAGTGCTTTCAATAATGGTAGGCAATAATCCTGGTGAATATATTGGTACTGCACCCAATGCAAATTATTGGTTATTTAGAACTGAAGATGTATTTGCTGAATATCTAGCAGAGGAATTCTTTTGGGCAATGGCGGCAGAATATGCAGATAGCGTTGGTGTAGATATTATAAATTCATCATTAGGTTATACCACATTTGATGACCCCACAGAAAATCATACGTATAATGATATGGATGGGAACACTACTCCTATTACTATTGCAGCGGACATAGCAGCTAGTAAAGGTATACTGGTAGTGAACAGCGCAGGTAATAGTGGAAATAGCTCATGGTTTTATATTGGGGCTCCTGCAGATGGCGATTCAGTTTTAGCTATTGGAGGAGCAGATTCAACAGGAACATATACTTCGTTTAGCAGTAAAGGTCCTTCATTTGACGGTGATATAAAACCAAATGTATCTGCACAAGCAGAAGGCACCTGGATAGCAAATCCTTGGGCAAATGGAATTGGTAAAGGAAATGGTACATCGTTCTCCGGTCCAATCATTGCAGGAATGGCGGCTTGTCTATGGCAGGCACATCCAACCAAAACAAATATTGATGTTATGCGAGCTATAGAAAAAAGCTGTCATCAATATGATAACCCCGATGAATTTTTAGGTTTTGGTATTCCGGACTTCGTATTAGCTGACGCGATACTTAGCGGTATAAATGTTCAAGATTTTAATAAAGATGAAATAGTAAACCTTTACCCTAACCCCACTCCAAATAATTTTACCATTTCTTATTATTCCAGCACTGACCAATTTGTAGAAGTAGAATTAATAGATGTATCGGGTAGATTAGTACAACAAAAGTCACTAGTGCTAGATGCGAGAAGCTTAACAGAAATTAGTTTCGCAACTCCGCAAGCGAATGGTATTTACATTGTGAACATTAGCTCTACGAAGAGCAACTTATCTAAAAGAATTATTCTTAATTAGTTTATTCTTTTATAAACACTTTACTCAGCCTTTTCCCTTCTGATACTAATGATATAGCATAGCTACCTCTTGCTAATTCAGATACATCAACAGAGTATTTATTACCAATATCATTGCTAACTAAATCTTCACTCAGCACCACTCTACCCACGGCATCTGTTATTACAATTGCACGAACATTTTTCAACTGTTCTAATCCCTCAACACTCAGTAAATCATTTACCGGGTTAGGATAAACTAGAATATTATCTATTTCATCAGCGGTTTCAACAGAAGTAATTGCCGGATCAAGTAAATATCTTTGGTAAATTCCTTTACCATGTGTTCCAATTCTTAGCATTCTATTACTTGCAGTATGAGCCATACTCATTACCATTGTAGCATCATTCAAACCGTCAACCCAAGGAAAAAAATTATCTCCACCATCTATAGAAACATAAACTCCTAAATCATTTCCTACATATATGATTAATGAATTAAGTGGATCTATAAATACAGAATTGGTCGGCACATCAGGCAATCCTGAAGCACTTGCCAGCCAGGTTGCACCGCCATCAGTGGTTTTAAAGAAATGCGGAGTTCCGTAACCGGAACATACTACATAAGCCAATTCAGTATCAACATAATCAGCAGCAATATCAGTTATATAGCGGTTAGGTAGCGTATTAGTAATGTTTAACCATGTATTACCACCATCTAAAGTTTTAAGTAAATCAACAGTTGCACTACTATTATAAGGTGATGGAGCACTAGACGCAAAAACTATACTTTCCGATATAGGCGAAATCTCAATAGCTAAATAAGGATCATTTATAGGTGCATTAGTTATAGACCAATTATCCCCTTCATCTGTAGATTTATAAATTTGATCTCTCCCCGCGTACAACACGTTTGGATTTGATCTGCTCAACTCGTATGGACCCGCAAAGTTTGTATTATAAGAACCACCAGCCGGTAAATTGGATAAAGAATTAAATGTTACTGCTTTGTCAGTGGATTTACGCATTCCTAAATACTGAAACGAACCGTAGGTAATTAAATCATTGCTTTGATTCACAGCGGTTGAAAGCCCATCTCCGCCAATTACTCTGCGCCAAGAAGGGTTTCCTTCGTAAATAGTGGTTGCATTATCTTGCATTCCACCCATCACAAATAAGGAATCAGTTGCTGAACATGCTATGTTCGAGTAAAACTGTGTGCAATGGTACATACCATTACAACCTTCAAACGTTTCGCCATAATCGGTTGATCTAAATACCCCACCATCTGTTGCATAATAAATTATACTATCACTTTGTGGTGAATAATACACTCTGTGTATATCTGCATGGCAATAGTCTGGTGGCCCTTCCGGTCCGCCAACCGGTGTAGCATTAAAGTTCCAATTAAACCAATAAGATTTTTGATTTAGGGTAGTTCCACTATTTGTAGATTTCCAGGCATCAATGCCTACAAAAATTATTTCATCCGGATTAGTTGGATGTACTGCTACATCATGAGAATACCAGCCCTGCCATTTGCATACGTCTTCGGTACTCATTAATGTCCAGGTACTACCGTAATCAGTAGATTTATACAATCCATTTTGAACAAACTGCTCTCCAATACTGGCATAAACAATGTTTGGTGATGATGATGAAGTACCAATCAGAGCCTTTCCTCCAAATGTGGATGGCAATCCGCTGGTCAGTTTTGTAAATGTTGCACCGGCATCCAGCGTACGATAGATACCATGTCCGGTAGAGCTTTGATTGCCATAGGTAACGAAATAGGTATTTGTATCACCTGGAATATAATCTATATCAGCAGCCATAAGTATAGTATGAATGAGCGTCCAGGTAGCTCCAGCATCATAACTTCTATAAAGTCCTTCAGAAGTTGCGGCCAATACAGAGTTCGGGTTAAGTGGATTAATCTCTATATGCTGAACAC
>JABDLV010000168.1 GCA_013001815.1 Bacteroidia bacterium | reverse complement strand
GTGATGCCTGGGAATGGTTTTAAGAAAGAACCGTATAATGTATTTCATGATTTGTATTGTCTATTACTTAACTTTTTTATTGGGCAACCTGGGAGTCTTTGAAAAAGAAACCCGGTAATGATTTGCGTTCGTCTTTTTTTAAGATTAAAATTTTCCAAACTCCTTTAATGAATCCAACACCATAGGCAAGCAACTGAATAAAACTTGCGTAAATACTTAAGAGTGCAATACCTAAATTTTTCGTTTGCATTAACGAGTCAACGAATACTAAAAGTGCAAACAACAGCAATGGATAAATAAATATTTTATTAATAAATATTGCACCAAGCAGTATTGCAATCGTGCCAAGTAAAAACAAACTTGGCAGCGCATATACAAACTTAAACGTTCCTTTGTGCCACTTAATTAAAACCGATCTCACTACTCCAAACTTATATACTTGCTTGGCAAATTTTCCAAAATCTATTCTACGTTTATGATATACATAAGCCTCTGGAATTAGCCCTGTTCTAAAGCCTGCAGCCATTATGCGATAACTGAGATCCGGGTCTTCTCCGGGGTGCAAAGTGCTAAAACCACCTACTTTATTATACACTTCTTTTGTAAAGCCCATATTAAAACTACGTGGTTGAAATTTATCCAATTGCTTTTTTCTTCCTCTTATTCCACCAGTAGTAAAAAAAGAAGTCATTGCGTAATTGATTGCTTTTTGAATATTGGTAAAAGATTCATGTGCAGCATCGGGTCCACCATAGGCATCTAAATGCTTTTGTTCTAGTGATGCATTAACTGCACTGAAATAATTTGACGGGATTACACAATCTGAATCGAAAAAAACCATGTACTGTCCTTCTGCTTTTTCCATTCCAAAATTTCTACTTAATCCCGGTCCGGAGTTCTCTTTAAAAAAATACCTGATGTTAAGATCAGAGATATATTTATCAATAACATCCTTGCACGGTAAACTAGACCCATCCTCCACAATAACCATTTCAAAATCTTTAAAGTCTTGTGCTTTTAAGCTTTGCAACAGTTCATCTACCTCATCAGGCCTGTTATAAACCGGTATAATTACTGAGAATTTCATTTAGACAATACCAAGCAAAAGTAGTTGATTGAACAAACTATTTTGGCACTAAATACTTAGAATATTAATGATTTGTACAGAAGAGATTGTCAATTAATTGACGATTATAGTGTTGCTTTAACAGCTACCTGCTCATAACCCTCAATAATGTCGCCTACTTTAATGTCATTAAAGTTTTGAACTGAAAGACCACATTCGTATCCTGAATTCACTTCTTTAACATCATCTTTAAAACGTTTTAATGAAGAAAGCTCACCAGTATAGGTTACAATACCATCACGGATAACTCTGATTTTGGTATTACGAGTTACTTTACCATCTAACACCATACAACCTGCAACGGTTCCCACTTTTGGTATTTTAAATATTTCGCGAACCTCCACATTACATACAATTTTCTCTTCATACTCTGGCGTAAGCATACCTTCCATTGCAGCTTTAACCTCGTTTATGGTATCATAAATAACAGAGTATAATCGAATATCAATCTGTTCTTTTTCAGCTAATCTTCTTGCGTTAACAGATGGTCGCACCTGGAAACCTATGATGATTGCATTTGAAGCAGATGCTAATAACACATCCGACTCGGAAATTTGTCCAACAGACTTATGGATAACATTAACCTGGATTTGTTCTGTACTAAGTTTTTGCAAGGAGTCAGTTAATGCTTCGATAGAACCATCCACGTCACCTTTAACAATTATGTTCAGCTCTTTAAAGTTTCCAATAGCTAATCGTCTTCCAATCTCATCAAGCGTAATATGCTTGGTTGTTCTAATACCTTGTTCACGCTGCAACTGCATACGCTTGTTAGCAATTGCTTTTGCTTCTTGCTCATCATCAATTACATTTAATGTATCACCAGCTTGCGGTGCACCACTTAGACCAAGTATGGTAACAGGTACTGCAGGTCCGGCTTCTTGTACATTCACACCTCTTTCATTAAACATTGCTTTCACTCTACCTTGGTATGGGCCGGCAATAATGATGTCTCCTATTCTTAGTGTACCATTTAAAACCAATATGGTGGTTACGTGTCCCTTTCCTTTATCCAGCGTAGATTCCAGAACGGTTCCTACTGCATTTTTAGTTGGATTTGCTTGCGCTTCCAATAGTTCTGCTTCTAACAAAACTTTTTCTAACAACTTATCTATGTGCTCTCCTTTTTTAGCAGAGATGTCTTGTGATTGATATTTACCACCCCAATCCTCAACTAATATTTTCATATTAGCCAGTTCTTCTTTTATTTTTTCAACGTTTGCATTTGGCTTATCAATTTTATTGAATGCAAATACAATGGGCACTTCAGCAGCTTGCGCGTGATTAATTGCTTCTACTGTTTGTGGCATCACACTATCATCTGCTGCAATTACAATAATGGCAACGTCTGTTACCTTGGCACCCCTTGCACGCATTGCAGTAAATGCTTCGTGACCCGGTGTATCTAAGAACGTTATTTGTTTTCCACTATCAAGTGTTACCTCGTATGCTCCAATGTGCTGTGTAATTCCACCTGCCTCACCCGCAATTACATTTGTATCTCTAATGTAATCCAGCAAAGATGTTTTACCGTGGTCAACGTGACCCATTACTGTTACAATTGGTGGGCGGGGTGCAAGGTCTTCCGGATTATCTTCCTCTTCTTTAATTGCTTCTTGCACATCAGCAGAAACAAACTCTACTTTACTTCCAAATTCTTCAGCAACAATGGAAAGCGTTTCAGCATCTAGTCTTTGGTTAATGGATACCATTAAACCTAAGCTCATACATGCTGCTATGATTTCACCAACAGGAACGTTTAATAAAATTGCCAACTCACTTACCGTAACAAACTCGGTAACCTGAATTGACTTTGCTGCTTGTGCTTCTAATTCATCTTCTACTAATCTTTTCTTAGCAGCATCTTCACGTTTTTGCTTTCTAAGTTTTACCGCTTTAGATTTACCAGCACCACTTAAACGCT
>JABDLV010000165.1 GCA_013001815.1 Bacteroidia bacterium | reverse complement strand
GAGTTTTTCATTACGATAAAGGCTATTACTATTTTAGAAATATAGGCGAACGCATTTTAATTGGTGGTGCCCGAAATGCAGATTTTGATAAGGAACAAACCGATTCGTTTGGAATTACGGATACCATTCAAAATAAACTCGAAAGCCTGTTAAAAGAAACAATAATACCCGGAATTCCCTTTACGGTAGATCAAAGATGGAGTGGAATTATGGGGCTTGGCAAAAATAAAAACCCAATAATGAAATGGTATAACGAAAATATATACTGTGCCGTAAGACTTGGTGGAATGGGAATTGCTATGGGCAGTTTAATTGGCAAAGAATCTGCAGGTCAAATAATTAAAAAATTATGATCCATATTATATACTTTAATTAATATTTTTAATTTTAAACATAAACTAAACTTCAAAATTATGCCAAAATCTCTCAAATATGCGCTTTATATGTCAGTTGCATCCATTGCACTGTCATTAATACTTTTTGCTTTAGGTCTTGATAAAGAACAAGCCCTAGGAATGCTCGGAATAGTTTTTACTGTATTATTTCTTTATCTGGGAATAAAGGATAAAAAAGAAACAGAAGGAAATGGCTTTCTCACCTTTGGTGAAGGTTTTAAAAGAGGAGCGGCCATAACAGTGATTGCGTCTATAATTAATTCAGTTTTTACTTACATATATCTATCTATGATAAATCTTGAATTAAAGGATTTTCAGATGGAAAAGGAATATGATAAGATGATAGAGCGAGGTATGAGTGAAGATCAGATTGATATGTCCATGAACATGATGGACAAATATTTTGCTTTTTTTGGAATAGGTGGTGCACTAGTCGGTGGAATTATAATCGGTCTGGTAATCTCACTAATTATAAGTGCAATACTTAAAAAAGAAAACCCGGATGCAATGAGTGCTTAATGTTTAGCTAAAAGACTCTATTGTTTTTCTAATAATATCGCAACATTCAAACAACTGCTCCTCTGTTATTACTAATGGGGGAGCAAATCGTATGATATCACCATGAGTTGGTTTTGCCAATAATCCGTTTTCTTTTAGAGCTACACATACATCCCAGGCATTCTTGCCATTCTTTTCTTTAATTACAATTGCATTCAGCAATCCCTTACCTCTAACCAATGTAATCATATCTGAGTCTATACCTTCAAGCTCTGCTCTTAATGTTTTACCTAGTTCCTCTGCCCTCTCAGCCAGATTTTCATCTCTTACAACATCTAATGCTGCCATCGCAACTTTGCAAGCTAAGGGATTACCACCAAAAGTAGAACCATGTTCTCCCGGTTTAATGCAAAGCATTATTTCATCATCTGCTAGTACTGCACTAACAGGAAAAACTCCACCAGACAAAGCCTTTCCCAGAATCAAAATATCTGGTCTAACATTTTCATGTTCACATGCTATTAATTTTCCTGTTCGGGCAATACCGGTTTGTACTTCATCTGCAATAAAAAGCACATTGCGCTTGTTGCACAATGCATATGCCTTGTTCAAATATCCTTCGTCAGGAACTACCACTCCGGCTTCACCCTGAATGGGTTCTACCATAAAACCCGCTACATTCGGGTCTTCCAACGCTTTTTCTAAAGCTGCTAAATCATTATATGGAATTCTATCAAACCCGGGCATATAAGGACCAAAGCCTTCGTAACTATGCGGATCATCTGAAGTTGAAATTGCACTTAATGTCCTTCCCCAAAAATTACCATTCACAAAAATAATTTTAGCTTGGTTTTCAGAAATGCCTTTTTTCTCATAACCCCATTTTCTGCACAGCTTTACTGCAGTCTCTCCTCCTTCAACACCTGTGTTCATAGGCAGTACCTTGTCATAACCAAAATATGAAGTCATGTACTGACAGTACTCACCCAACACATCATTAAAAAATGCTCGTGATGTTAAGGTTAACTTATCCGCTTGATCTTTTAATGCCTGAACAATTTTCGGGTGGCAATGCCCTTGGTTAACTGCTGAATATGCAGATAGAAAATCATAATATCTTTTGCCTTCTACATCCCAAACATAAACTCCTTCACCTTTAGATAAAACTACCGGAAGCGGATGATAATTATGCGCCCCATACTTTTCTTCTAATTCCATTGCCTGTGTACTGTTCATGTGATCTATCATATATTCAAATATTTAAAATTTTACCTCAATAATACTAAATTACCCTTTAAGGTTTTCATTCTTCTATCTAATATTCCATTGTATTTTACAACGTACACATAGTTTCCTTGCTGCACCATTTCACCCTCATACGTGCCGTCCCACCTGCCATAGGGCTGATTAGTCTCAAATATTAACAAACCAAATCTGTTGTAAACCTGAATGTGAATTTCATTCACAAATAATAAACTTGCACCCCAGGTTTCATTTAGGCCATCGCCATTTGGAGAAAAAGCATTGGGTACATAAACCACCGCATCTTGTTCTAACTCAATTTTATTCGAAACACTGTTGGCATTATTCCCTCCATAATCTTCATTGGCAACAATATAATATTCATAGGTTTGAATGGAATAATCTGTTAAGGCATCTAAATAAACAACCTCATTGTTTACTACCTGCGCAACCATTACTGGTGTTCCGACTGCCCCATCTGTTCTATATATTTCATAATCGCTAACTCCACCTTTCCAACTAACATATTTCGTCCAGTTTAATAAATGACGCATTGGATAGCTTTCTCCACTCAATAAAATGGAACAGGACTCATTGCTTTGATTTACAATTTTACCACATGGCAAATTCTGAATGATAGAATAACAGTATTGATACTGATGAACATTCGTATTATGATCATTCAGTGATGTTATTGTTGAATCCGTAATGGTCTTGTACAACCTATATCCAGTATCAAATTGCGTGGACTTTCTATAAATTTTGATTTCTTGTTTATCAACCCCTGAAACAAAATCCCAATTCAATTCAACATAATCATCATTTACAACGGTTACTGTATTAATGTACAACTCCGGTGGTACCGGACCGCTTATGCAAACAGTATCAGATGATAGACCCGGTGCATCGCACACGTTAAAGCCCTGAATAAAATAGCAATACGAGTTTGCACTAAAATCAACTCCGTTCGAATCTAAGTATGCAATTGAAGCACCCAACTGAGAAATGGTATCAACAATATTAAATGCTCCTCCATTTACATTTCTATAGAGAAAGTAATTCAACTTTGGAACGGTCTGAGAAGGCAAGTCTTTAAGATACAGTACACCTAAATCTTCCTTTAGCACCTCTGCACATTCAATATTAATTTGTTTAGGGAATTGAAAACCTCCAACATTTATGGTAATGGTACCTACTTTAAATAAGTTTTGTGGACATCCATTATCCTTTGCAACAAAAGTCATTTTATATGGCGTTGCAGAAATATGATCACATGTGGGTGCCCAAAAAACTTGTGTACTTGCAGCTGCAATTCCAGAATCATTCTGTGCAAATGCAAAAGGAGGGGCTATTCCACTTCCCGGTAAATTGTTACCGCTAACAGATAAAAACAATGAATCTTGAGGATCATAATCCTGTGCATCTACAATTATATCAAGCGTATCTCCCGGTAATAAATTATAAACTGCATTCACTGCATTATTAGTGATGACTGGAGTGGCATTATCTATGCATGCAATTACACTAAACTGTATCTCTCTTCTTATCAATCCAATTTGCACACCATTTCTAAACTCTTTCACATCCATGGCCATTGCAAATATTCCAACTGTATTTGGTATTGCGGTTATTGCTCCACTATTGTTGTTAACTGAAACCGGTATGCCACCTGCTAAATTACCTAGTGTATAGGGTGCTCTCCACACTACATCAACATAAGGCGCGGGCATGGTTGGGTCGGTACCGGTTCCATTTGGATAGATAGTACTGGTATGACCTCCCGCTTTTGGAGTTGATAACGAATACACCAGAGAATCTCCATCAGGGTCCTGACCTTCAAAATTATAAATGAATGGTTGCCCTTGACACATATAAGGAAGAGGGTCATTTAAAAAATAAGGACTGGAATTTTGTAAAGCAGGGTTTGGCATTTCTAAATAAAAAGCCATTCCGGTTTGGTCCGGAATATTAATATTCTGAACCACTGAATTTCGACAACAACGTTCCCAAATTAAATAATAACCATTTGGGTTATTTGGAATGCTAACGGTTTCAACATATGTTCCTAATTCAACACATACGCTCGGTGGTGGCGAACATAAGGAGCCGGCTAAAGACAAATCACCAATTGAATCTAAATCCATAAAAAATTCAGATTGCAAATTATTGGTTAACCTATCATAAATTCCAACTCTTATTGTACCATCAAAACCTGCACCGGTACCGGAACAATCTCTAAATAGCTTAAGTGTAATTTTAAAATTGTTCCCACTAACCCATTCGTATTGAAAGTCACCACCTACTATATGAAATGCGTTTCCGGAATAAACTAAACCGGAAAAAAACACAAAAAATATAATGGCTGCTTTTTTCATTAATATAATATATACCAAAGAGGAGCAAAATTCATGCTAATTTGGTAAAAGACTAACTACTAGCAATTTAATGTTGAAAAACGTCTTTTTCTTGCTTATGCAAATATATTTAAATTGGGTGCTGAATGAAAGAACAAATAGTAGAAAACGTAGAGATAATTGACATTGCAGACAAAGGCAAAGCTATTGGAAAACAGGATGATAGAGTCTTTTTAGTAGACAATGCGGTGCCGGGTGATTTTGTGGACTTAAAGGCCTATAAAAAACGCAAGGGAATGTTAATGGCAAGAGTGCTCAAAACAGTGAAAGAATCACCGGATAGGGTGAATGCTTTTTGCAAACATTTTGATGATTGCGGGGGATGTAAATGGCAACACTTAAGTTATGATGCTCAACTAAAATTTAAGCAAAAACAAGTAACAGATGCATTCACAAGAATTGCAAAAGTAGAGCTGCCCTCACTTCCTGACATTCTTCCATCTCCAAAATTAAAATACTATCGAAATAAGTTAGAATTCTCGTTTTCAAATAAAAAATGGGTTACGAGAAAAGAAGATATTGGCGTTGGTGATGAGCATCATGCACTGGGGTTTCATGTAGCCGGCAGGTTTGATAAAGTTCTGGATGTTGATGAATGCTTTTTACAACATGATCTGAACAACAAGATTAGAAATTTTATTAGAGATTTTGCTGTTGACAATAATTTTACGTTTTACGACATAAGAGAGCAACATGGTTTTCTGCGGAATATAATTATACGAAACACCAATGAAAACCAGTGGATGCTTGTTGTAATTTTTGGAGAGAAACAGGTCGCAAATATAGAATTGATAATGGATGCATTAAAGCAACAGTTTAATGAATTAAACAGCTTGCTTTATGTGATTAATGAAAAGAAAAACGATACCATTTATGATTTGGATGTAATAACGTTTAATGGTGATAGTACCATTACCGAAGAAATGTTGGGAATGAAATTTGAGATTAGTCCAAAAGCATTTTTTCAACCTAACATGTATCAAGCTCCAAATCTGTATAATGTTGCATTGGAATTTGCAGAAATAAAATCTACCGATGTGGTGTATGATTTGTATTGTGGCACCGGCACCATTTCTTGCCTGGCTGCCAAACATGCTAAACAAGTAATTGGGATTGAAAGTGTTTATGATGCAATAACTGATGCGAAGAAAAACGCAAAACTTAATGATCTGAACAATACAACTTTTCTGGTTGGCGACATGAAAGATGTTTTAACGGAAAATTTATTTAACCAACATGGCAAACCTGACTTAATTATTGTTGACCCACCACGTATGGGAATGCATCAAAATGTGGTGGAATCTATCATGCAATCGCAGGTAAAAAGAATTGTTTATATAAGCTGCAACCCGGCAACACAGGCAAGAGACATGTCCTTACTGAAAGAGATTTATAAATTAGATAGAATTCAAGCAGTAGATATGTTTCCTTATACAAGTCATGTGGAAAATGTAATTCTATTAAACAGAATATAAAATGACAAAAATACTAGACAAAGATTTTTGGGAACAACGGTACGAGAATAAACTAACCGGCTGGGACATTGGCTACCCTTCTACTCCACTAAAGGAATACGTAGATCAAATAAAAAATAAAGATTTAAAAATATTAATACCGGGTTGTGGAAATGCCTATGAAGCTGAATACATGCACCAAAATGGATTCACAAATTTGTTTGTGTTAGATGTAACCGACAGTGCATTAACTAATTTTAAAAAAAGAGTTCCCTCTTTTCCGGAAGCAAATTTAATTAAAACAGATTTCTTTAATCATGCTGATACTTATGACTTAATCATAGAACAAACCTTTTTCTGCTCGTTTTATCCTGAGCATAGATCTAATCTTGTAAAGCAAGTACATAAACTATTGAAGAATGGCGGCAAATGGGTTGGCGTATTGTTTAACAGGGAGTTTGAAAATGGAAATCCTCCATTTGGTGGTCATGAAGCAGAATACAGAGAATATTTCGAGCCTTACTTTACTTTTAATACTTTTGAAATGGCTCACAACTCTATTCAACCCAGAGAAGGAACAGAGTTGTTTATGATATTAACGAAAAAGAATTTAAGCTAAATGGTAGATACTAAAACCTTACTGTTAGATAAAAAAGCAATACAACATAGAATTGACAGAATTGCTTATCAGTTATATGAAGATAACTACAAAGAAAATGAATTATTTATTGCGGGTATTCATGACCGTGGATACATCTTGGCAAAGAAAATTGAAAAAGCCCTGGCCAAGTTATCTAACATGAATACTACCTTACTAAAACTAGAAATTGACAAGGACAACCCTTTGAGCAAAGAAATAGAAATCGACACTGATGTGAAAATGCTAAAAGGAAAAGTAGTGGTCGTTGTTGATGATGTATTGAATTCAGGGAAAACTTTAATGTATAGCTTACGTCCGTTTTTAGAAGTAAGAGTAAAAAAATTAAGAACCGTTCTACTTATTGATAGAGATCACAAACGCTATCCAATACGTGCCAATTACGTTGGACTTCGCTTGTCTACTACGTTAAAAGAGCATGTAAGTGTAAATCTAAAAAGTGGTGAAGAAGCGGTTTATTTAGAGTAATCGGTCTCTTTTTGTATGATACTAAAAAGCATTTCAGAAGTGAGGTTATCATCCTCACACACAAGTTTTGCTTTAGAATAATACTCTTCACGTTGAATCAAATTTTCAATCATAAACTCCATTAAGTCCAAATCGGGTTTATCTTTAATTAAAGGTCTGTCCTTTTTGCTTAATGTTAAACGGTGAAATAACTTTCCTAAGCTAACTTTTAAAAAAACAGTTAGTCCATTTTCATTCATCCAGTTTATGTTATCTGAAAAACAGGGAGCTCCACCACCTGTAGAAATTATGGTATTCTCTAGATTTGCAGTTTGCAGTAAGGCTTCTTTTTCAAATTCTCTAAAAGTTGCTTCCCCATGTGTTTCAAAAATTGAACTGATGGTTTGGTTTTTTTGCAACTCAACCATTTGATCTAAGTCAATAAAATCAAAACCCATTTTTAAAGCAAGTTCCCTGCCTAAAACACTCTTCCCTGCTCCCATGTAACCAATTAGATATATTCTCATTTTCGTCTATCCGGAAATCGCATATTATAATCTACACTCACAATTCCTTTTGAAATATCTTTTAATTTTCCTTTGAGCAATCTTCTTTTTAATGGGGTTAAATGATCTGTAAATAAAATCCCATCTATATGATCATATTCATGTTGCACAACACGAGCCGCCAATCCCGTCAGTTTTTCTGTTTTTAATTCAAAGTGTTCATCATAGTACTCGATTTCTAATTCAGGCTGTCGATTTACGTCTTCTCTAACCCCCGGGATACTTAAGCACCCTTCATTAAAAGACCACTTCTTTCCATCCTCGTCCAGTATTTCAGGATTTATAAACACACGTTTAAAATCTTCTAAATCTTTTTCTTCCTCTGCAAAAGGTGAAGCATCCACAATAAACAAACGTATCGACTTGCCTATTTGAGGTGCTGCCAATCCAACCCCAGCTGCATTGTACATGGTTTCAAACATGTTTTCAATGAGCTTATCCAAGTCAGGATAGTTTTCATCTATCTCTTCCGCTTCCTTTTTTAATACCGGATCTCCATATGCAACTATTGGGTAAATCATTATTTTCTATTCTCTTTTTGCTCTAAATAGGATTGAAGAATTATCGTAGCACTTACTTCATCAATTAAACCCTTATCTTTTCTTTTTTCCTTCTTAACTCCACTTGCCAAAATACTGGCACTTGCTATTTTTGATGTAAAGCGTTCATCTATTTTATGAATGGGCAATGTGGGTAATGCATGCCGCAACCTTTGTATAAATTTTTCTACTTCTTGCGTTGCCTGCGTCACCTCATTACTAAGCGATTTAGGTAAACCAATGGCAACGCATTCCACTTCTTCTCTATTCACATAATCCACTATATATGGTATTGCTTCAGTGTTGCTTACCGTAGTTAGCCCATTTGCAATCATTTGCATGGGGTCTGTAACCGCCAAGCCTACACGAATGGTACCATAATCTATTCCTAAAACCCTTGCCATAAGGCTGGCAAATGTACAAAATTGCTACAAGCTCATTTTCATCCAATCCTCAAGCTAAAAAACCGATTTATTTCATACTTTCAGGCTCATAATTATAGGCATGCACAAAGATATTATTGATAAAGCCTGGGAAGACAGATCGCTTCTAAAAAACAAAGAAGTAGTTGAAGCGATTGAACATACCATTGAACAATTAGATAAGGGAAAGTTACGTGTAGCAGAACCCTCATCTTCAGGTTGGCAAACTAATGACTGGATTAAAAAAGCAGTGTTAATGTATTTTCCTATTAGTAAAATGGAAACCATTAATGTGGGTCCATTTGAATTTCATGATAAAATTCCATTAAAGCAGAATTTAAAAGAACAAGGTGTACGTATAGTACCACATGGCATTGCACGTTACGGTTCTTACTTAGCTAACAATGTAGTATTAATGCCATCCTATGTAAATATTGGTGCTTATGTAGATGAAGGCACTATGGTAGATACTTGGGCAACTGTTGGTTCCTGTGCACAAATTGGAAAGAACGTTCACCTAAGTGGTGGAGTTGGAATTGGGGGCGTGTTAGAACCTGTGCAAGCATCACCAGTAATTATTGAGGATAATTGCTTTATTGGTTCAAGGTGTATTGTAGTTGAAGGTGTACATGTAGAGCAAGAAGCTGTGCTTGGTGCGAATGTGGTACTTACCATGAGCACAAAAATTATTGATGTAACAAAAGATAAACCTGTTGAAATGAAAGGAAAAGTACCTGCACGTTCTGTAGTTATACCAGGCTCATACACAAAAGAATTTAAAGCCGGTAATTTTCAGGTTCCTTGTGCGTTAATAATAGGAGAGCGTAAAGAATCTACAGACAAGAAAACATCTCTTAATACTGCGTTAAGAGACCATGGTGTGGCTGTTTAAATATATCAGAAATTGAAAGTTTTAATTATTCAAACTGCTTTTATTGGCGATGTAATTCTTGCAACCTCATTAATTGAGAAACTAGCAGAAACAAATAAAGACTTTACCATAGATTTTCTTTTAAGAAAAGGAAATGAATTTTTGTTGGATAACAATCCACATGTGCATGAAATACTCATTTGGTACAAGAAAAAACCAAAGTCTCAAGAGCTACCCAGGATAATTAAAGAAGTTAAAAAACGCAAATATGATTTAGTCATTAATCTACAGCGTTTTTTGAGCACAGGAATTATCACCAAATTTTCAGGCGCAAAAGAAACCAGAGGATTTGAAAAAAACCCCATGTCGTTTATGTTTAGCAAAAAGTATAAACATGAATTAGTGGAAGGCATGCATGAAGTAGATAGAAATATTTCTTTACTGGAAGGAATTACAGACTCTAGCAGGGTATTGCCCAAATTATACCCGGGACCCACAGATTATGAAAAGGTGGCCAATTATCAAACTACTGATTATGTTTGCATCGCCCCTTCTTCTGTTTGGTTTACAAAACAAGTACCTGAATCAAAGTGGATTGAATTAGTTAATCAATTAAGCACTGACAAAATATATTTAGTAGGTTCAAACTATGATCGTACACTCTGTGATAAATTGAGAGAACACTGCGAAAAGAAGATTGTAAACCTTGCCGGGAAATTATCATTGCTTCAAACCGCAGCGCTCTTTAAAAACTCAAAAATGAATTATGTAAATGATTCAGCACCCTTGCATATTGCAAGTGCAATGCGGGCACCTGTTACAGCATTTTTCTGCTCTACTATTCCTAAATTTGGTTTTGGTCCACTATCCGAAAATGCAAAAATTGCTCAGGTAGATTATGATTTAGAATGCCGACCTTGCGGACTACATGGTTTAAAAGAATGTCCTAAAAAGCATTTTAAATGCGCCAATGAAATCGATATGACAAAATATGCTATGTAAAATCAGCAATGAATACCTCAGAGCACATACACAATTGCATCAGTACATTAAAAAATAATGAAACAATATTGTTTCCAACAGATACTGTTTTAGGGTTGGGCTGTGATGCAAACAGTGATACAGCTGTTGAAAAAATTATCAATTTAAAAGACAGGAATGACAAGCAAGGTTTTATTGTATTGGTATCTAGCATTGAAGAACTTCATAAGTATGTTAAAGATGTTCCAATAGAGGCTAAAAGTTTAATTGAAGAAACCGATAAACCATTAAGTATAATCTATCCAAAAGGTAAAAATGTAAGCAAAAAGGTATTGGCCGAAAATGGCAGCATTGCTATTAGAATTGTAAAGTCAGGATTTGCACATGAATTGCTTTCAAATTATCAGAAAGCAATAATTGCTACTTCAGTGAATCTTAGTGGAGAGCCACCCGCAATAAGCTTGGGAGAAGTACCTGAATCAATTTTGAAGGCTGTTGATTATGTGGTAAATTTGCCCCTGCCGAGCGACAAACAACTGCAAGCCTCCACAATTATAAAAGTAAATTCTGAAGGAAAAACTGAAATTATAAGAGAATAATATTCTGTTCTTTTCAAGCCACAAAATTGTGAAAGCACATTTAACCCACCCTGTATTTCAAATTGTATCAGACTTATGTCATAGTAGCGGCCAGCCTTCCTATGTAATTGGTGGTTTTGTTAGAGACATTGTTTTGAAAAGAGAGTGCAAAGACATTGATATTGTTGTGCAGGGCAACGGCATAGAACTTGCCAAACAAACTGCAAATAAACTTGGGGACAATATTAAAGTAAACATTTTTAAAAATTTTGGCACGGCCATGTTAAACTACAATGATTACAATATTGAATTTGTAGGGGCAAGAAAAGAATCATATAACCGCGACTCTAGAAAACCAATAGTTGAAACCGGTTCATTGGAAGACGACCAAAAAAGAAGAGACTTTACCATTAATGCTTTAGCGATAAGTTTAAACAAAGAAGACTTTGGAACATTTGTAGATCCCTTTGATGGAATTGGGGATATTGAAAAAAGAATTATTCGTACTCCACTTGACCCTGACATTACCTATTCTGATGATCCATTAAGAATGATGCGTGCGGTTCGCTTTGCTTCTCAACTCAATTTTAGTATTCATTCAGACTCATTAAAATCAATTGAAAATAATTGTGATAGAATAAAGATTGTTTCCCAAGAAAGAATTACGGATGAGTTGAACAAAATTATACTTTCAGATAAACCCAGTATTGGATTTAGAATTCTGTTTAATACCGGGCTGCTTCACATCATATTTCCTGAGATGGTAAGGCTACAAGGTGTAGATATAAAAGACGGAAAAGCGCACAAGGATAATTTTTACCACACATTACAAGTATTGGACAATATTTGCCTGAACACAGACAATTTATGGCTACGCTGGGCAGCCATATTGCATGATATTGCAAAACCTGCTACGAAGCGTTTTGAACAAGAACATGGCTGGACCTTTCATGGTCATGAGGATAAAGGAGCACGTATGGTTCCCAGAATTTTTAAGAATTTAAAACTGCCTTTGAATGATAAAATGAAGTATGTTCAAAAGTTGGTCTTATTGCATTTGCGTCCAATTGCCTTGGCTCAAAGTCATGTAACTGATTCAGCCATAAGAAGATTGCTATTTGAATGCGGAGATGATATTGATGATTTAATGACGCTTTGCTCGGCAGATATCACCTCAAAAAATGAAAATAAAGTAAAAAGATACCTCCAGAATTTTGAGCTTGTAAAACAAAAGTTGCACGAAGTTGAGGAAAAAGATAAACTAAGAAACTGGCAACCTCCCATAAGTGGCCAAACCATCATTGAAACTTTTAATCTAAAACCCGGTAAACAAATCGGTGTTCTCAAAAGCGCAATTCGAGAAGCTATCCTGGAAGGGGAAATAGCAAACACCTTTGATGGAGCATTTGCCTTTATGCTGATAAAAGGAAAAGAATTAGGCTTAGAGCCCACAAATCAAACTAAAAAACAGAAAGAATAGAACTGGATTTTGTAGAATAATTCAATTTTTACTTAACTTAGATTAATAATACTATTATGGTTGTTTACAAATTCAGAGTGTGTTTTGAAGACCACAGTGAAGTGATGAGAGACATTGAAGTCTTGTCAAATCAAACGTTTCTTGATTTACACAATTGCCTGTTAGAGTCAGTTGGATACAAATCATGCGACACAGCAAAGTTTTACTTAAGTGATGACTATTGGAATAAAGGAGTCAGAATTTCTTTAGAAAAAGATACTAAAGCAGTTGCCTTAATGCAGAATGCACGTATGTGCGATTTCATTAATGACCCACATCAAAAAATATACTTTGTATTAGACAAAGAAGATGGTTGGACGTTTTGCATTGAAATGGTAAAAATGACTCCTGGAAGTGGTATTGATGAATCTTACCCAAGAACGGTTAAGACTTTTGGTATTGCTCCTGAACAATATCCAAACATTCAGAAGTTAATGGCAGAAGCTGAAGAAGAAGCAGAGTTAATTGCTTTTGATGTAAATGAAAAGAAAATAGAAACTGAAGATGCTGATAATATTAGCACCGATGATTCTTTTGATTTTGAAAAAGAAGGGTTCGAAGTAAACGATCCCGGAGACGAATAAAATCTTTAAAAAACTAAAAATTGAAACCTTTACTGGTAGTCATTACCGGTCCTACTGCAGTAGGTAAAACCTCCACATCCATTCAAATTGCCAAGCATTTTGATTGTCCAATAATTTCGGGCGACAGCCGTCAAGTATATAAGGAAATGTCTATTGGAACTGCAGTTCCCAGCCCGGAAGAACTTAAACAAGCTCCTCACCATTTTATACAAAGCCATTCTATACACCAACCATTTAATGCCGGTATATATGAAGAAGAGTGCATGGCTCTATTAGACAAACTTTTTGTAAAGAATAAAATTGTAGTGTTAAGCGGAGGTTCCGGCTTATACATAAATGCCGTATTATTTGGACATGATGAATTACCTCCCGCAAACGATGAAATTAGACAAAAGCTTATAAAATCTTATGAGGATAATGGAATTGCTGTTCTGCAGAAAGAATTAAAAGCTGCTGACCCGGTTTATTTTGAAGAAGTAGATCAATTGAACCCACAACGATTAATGCGTGCATTAGAGGTTTGTAAACAAACCGGTAAGCCCTACTCTAGTTTTCGAAAATCAACACCTAAAAAAAGAAACTTTAATCACTTGATTATAGCCATCAATGAAGACCGTGAATCGTTGTACACCAGAATAAATCAAAGAGTGGATGAGATGATGAATGAGGGTCTCTTGGATGAAGTAAAATCATTGCATCCATATAAACATTTAAACGCTGTTCAAACAGTTGGGTATACCGAGCTGTTTATTCATTTAGATAAACAATATACATTAGATGAGGCGGTAGATAAAATAAAGCAGCACAGCCGAAATTATGCTAAACGCCAAATTACCTGGATAAAGAAATACGATGAAGTGCATTGGGTGAATAGAAATGAAACTCAGAAAATTATTCAGCTAATTGATGCTCATCTACAGTAAACCGAGAACCTTCTATTGCCAGTTCAGTGTTTTCAAACATATCCCTTGCTTCGGTTAACATGGGCTCTAAGTTTCTATAGCGTGCCGAAAAATGCCCAATGATCAACTTTTTTACATTTGCTTTCGTTGCTATTGTTGCCGCTTGTATACTTGTACTGTGATAAGTTGCCTTAGCACGTTCTCTGTGCTCATGCATAAAAGTAGATTCATGATACAACATATCTACCCCGGATATACTAGGAATTATACTTTCATCAAAAATGGTATCTGAACAGTAAGCATAGCTAAGGGGTTCAGCAGAAGGCTTAGTCAGATCTTCGTTCTTTATGATTTTTCCGGAGTGATCTTTATAATCTTCGCCAGCCTTTAATCTATTATAAAACTCAAATGGTATGTTCTCTCTTTGAATTTTACTGATTAATAATTTACGAGGCTTGGGTTTTTCTTTAAATACAAAACCGGTACAAGGTATTCTATGGTTAAGAATAACCGTTCTAACCGTTACATCATCATCTTCCATAATTACTTCATTTAAGTAATACTTGGTTGGATGAAAGATTAAATTATACCTAAGTACTGTGTTGGATAATCGTAATTGTGTTTCTATTAAATCCATTAACTCTGCTTGAGCATACAGATGCAATTCCGTTGTACGCCCTTGCAAGTTCATGGTAGAAAGCAATCCCATCAAACCCAAGTAATGGTCTCCATGCAAATGAGAAATAAAGATATGCCTGATGCGATTGTGTCTAATCTTATATCGCATCATTTGAATTTGCGTTCCTTCTCCACAATCAATTAAAAACAGCTTCTCCCTAATATTTAGAACTTGAGAACTGGGATGTCTATTATAAACCGGTGCGGCTGAACTTGAACCTAAAATAGTTACTTCAAAACTCATTACTCTTTGGCAATCACCAATCTTTTGGTGGCCTTTACTTCATCATTACCAATCGAGTAAACATAAATACCTGATGAAATACCCGATAAATTTAAATTAAAGAAATTCTCTCCTTTATGCGCCTCCATTTCTGAAGAATACACCAAACTGCCTAATAAATCATGTACAGTTAGCGAGATAATTCTATTTTTTGATGAGTAATACGTAATTTGAGTATAATCAGTTACCGGATTTGGAACATTTTGATTTAGAACTAGTTCTGCTTCAGAATTCACCTCTGCAATGCCAATTCCAATTGCAATATCAATAAAATAATAATCTATAGTGTCAATTTGAGTAGTTGGCACTCCAAAAATAGTTGCATTTGTTTCTAAAACAGCCTGCAATGGATAATATCCGGCTGCCGTTGGCGTACCCATAATTTCTGCGCAACCATTGCTATTGCCAACATAAATACAAGTTACCGGGTTGCATGTATAACTTAAACCCGGTGGCAATCCACCTATACTGGTTACATCAATCAAGTTTATGGTTGCCGTTACAGGAAATCCACCAACTATAATAATAGAATCTTGCGGCACTCTTACTTGAATAACTTGGCTATATGGCACTCCTTGAGTTCCGGAAGCAAAGTTGGTAGCACTATCCGGGTAAATGCCGGGTAAAGTTATGCTATTATCAATAACACACTGAGCACTTGTTTGCGTACAAACCGCACCGGCTAAAATTAATAGGAATAAAAATTTAGTAAAGAGATTTTTACTTTTCATCTGTTATATCGCGCTCAACTTCATCCATTATTACAATGTCAATTGCTTCGCTTAATGTTGGGGTAATAACAAGCACATTGTTTAGTTGAGAAATTTCAACCAGCTTTTTAACCACATCATTCAATCCGGTTAAAACAAATGTACCATTGGCATTTTTACAAATACGGTTACCAACTAATATGGCGCTAAGGCCAGAAGAATCGCAATATTTTGTGTCTGTTAAATCTAATATGATATTATCAAACCCCTGGCTTTGCATAACCACCAATTCTGCTTTTAAATCTGCAGAAATCAGAGTATTTAATTTTTCTTCATGTAGTTTGATTACTACATACTTTTCGTGCTTGTCAACCGTAAAATGCATTATTGCTTATTTTCGTTATTAATTAATGACCAAATATAATTAATTTTTGGTATCGTAAATCAGCCACTTAGGGGCTTAATTCTCTCCTTTTCCAGCAATTAAATACAGAATTGCCATACGTATGGCTACCCCATTTTCAACCTGGTCTAATATAATGGATTGCTTAGAATCTGCCACATCACTGGTGACCTCCACCCCTCTATTAATTGGCCCTGGATGCATAACCACAATGTTCTTGTTAATGCTATCCAATAATTTCTTATTCACCCCATAAAGCATTACATACTCTCTAATGCTAGGGAAATACTGTTGGTCTTGTCTTTCCAGTTGTATCCTTAACATATTTGCTACATCACACCATCCCAGTGCTTTACGTAAATCTGTTTCAACTTTTACTCCAAGACTTTCAATGTGTTTTGGAATTAATGTTTTGGGTCCGCAAACCATCACCTCCGCCCCTAATTTTTTCAAGCAAAGTATATTTGAGAGAGCTACCCTGGAATGCATTATGTCTCCCACAATGGCAACTTTCACTCCTTTTATTCTTCCTAGTTTTTCTCTTATTGAATAAGCATCTAATAAAGCTTGGGAAGGGTGTTCGTGCGTACCATCTCCGGCATTAATGATTTTTGCATCAATATGCTTTGAAAGAAAAACAGCTGCCCCGGGCTTTGGATGACGCATTACAATGATGTCAACCTTCATGGCAAGGATATTCTTTACCGTATCGAGTAAAGATTCACCTTTGTTAAGTGAAGAAGATGAGGATGAGAAATTTATGATATCAGCAGAAAGCCTTTTTTCTGCCAATTCAAAAGACAACCTTGTTCGTGTGCTGTTTTCAAAAAAGAGATTAGAAACGGTAGTATCACGCAAGGAAGGAACCTTTTTAATGGGTCGATTAATTACGTCTTTAAAATTGTCTGCAGTATTAAAAATAAGTTCGATATCACCCGGTGTGAGTTCTTTAATTCCTAATAAATGATTTACACTTAACTGCGTTGCCATTTTATTGTTTTAAGGTTTCAATCCAAACTTCATCTTTCTTATCTAACTCTTTCCACTTCACCTCTACACGCTCTGTACTTAAGGTATCTATTTGATGACCTACATAATCAGCTTGTATAGGTAATTGCCTGGAAAACTTGCGATTTACCAATACAAGAAGCTCTACATTCTTGGGTCTGCCAAAAGCCAATATTGCATCTAAGCCTGCACGAATGGTTCTGCCGGTATATAATACATCATCAATAAGAATCACATTCTTTCCTTCTACTATAAAGTCTATATCTGTTTCACTGGCGGTTGGCAGAGTATCTCTTCGGCCAAAGTCATCTCTAAAAAAGGTAACATCTAAGTTACCCTTGTTAATTTTAGCTTTTGGTAGACTATCTTTTAAATGCTCAGAAATTCTATCTAATAAATAAGTACCACGTGGTTGCATGCCAATTAAAACAGTGTTAGAAAAATCATCATGATTTTCTATTAATTGATAGCAAAGCCTGGAAATGGTAATTTGAAAAAGGCTTTGGTCAATTATTAATCTGCTTGGCATAGTGTTTTTATTCGATTCAAAAATACAATTTTATTTATGCGTCAAAAAAAAGTCTTCCCCAAATGAGGAAGACTTTTAATATGTGTTTTGAAAGTTTCATTATTTCTTTTCTTTCATAAACGTTTTGGCCTGGCCTATCCAATCATCTCTTTCAATTCTACCAGGGAAGTTTGTAATCTTCTCAACAGCATCAATTCCTGCTTTTTTCAGTTTACTTACTTGCTCAAAAGTATATATACCAATTGAGTTCAGTTTCTTTTCAAATACCGGACCTACACCACTAATTTTCTTCAAATCATCTTTATCAGCCTCACTTGCCTCTCCAATATTTGCTTTAAGCTTTTCAATCTCTGCTGCTTCTTCTTCCTCTGTTAGCTTTTCTGCTTTTGCTTTTTTAGCAGGAGCAGGTTTAGCTTTTTCTTCAGTTTTTGCTTTTGCAGCTTTTTCACCGGCCTTAGCTTTTGCTTCTTCATCTTTTTTAGCTTTTGCCTCAGCGTCTTTCTTAGCTTTTTCATCAGCCTCTTTGGCATCTTGGTCTGCTTTTTCCTTAGCCTCTTTATCTGCTACCATTGCCTTGGCATTTTCAATTGCCTTCTCACGCTCTGTAACTTCCATTTCGCCTTTCAACTTAGCTAATGCATCTAAATCTCCAAGAGTTGATTTTTCTTGAGAGCTTTTCATCTTATCTATAACTGCTTTACTTTCTTTAGCTGCTTTAGCTTTTTCTGCATTTTCGGCAGATAAGGTTGCATTATTTGCATCTTCAGAAATGCGTGAGTGAGATAGAATTATTTTTCTGTTTTCTTTGTTAAACTCTAACACTTTAAATTGCAAATCTTCATCTTGCTTAGCAGTAGTACCGTTTTCTTTTTTCAAATGACGGAATGGGGCAAATCCTTCAACACCGTAATCTAAAGTTACAACAGCTCCTTTATCGGTTACTTTACCAACCTTACCATCATGCAATGAGCCTTCAGTAAATATGGTTTCATAAGTATCCCAAGGATTATCTTCTAATTGTTTATGTCCAAGGCTAAGTCTACGTTGTTCTTTATCTAATTCAAGAACTACAACCTCTATCTCTTCGCCAATTTTTGTGAACTCAGATGGATGTTTAATTTTCTTAGTCCAGGAAAGGTCTGAAATGTGAATTAAGCCATCTACACCTTCTTCTAACTCTACAAATACACCAAAGTTTGTGAAGTTTCTAACCTTAGCAGTGTGCTTAGAACCTACAACATATTTCTTCGCAATATCTTCCCATGGATCCGGTATTAACTGCTTTAATCCAAGAGACATTTTTCTTTCTTCTCTATCAATCGTTAATACCACTGCCTCTACTTCATCTCCTACTTTTAAGAAATCTGACGGAGAGCGCAAGTGCTGAGACCAACTCATTTCACTTACGTGAATAAGACCTTCAACACCAGGAATGATTTCAACAAAAGCACCGTAATCAGTAAGTACAACGACTTTACCTTTTATTTTATCTTCTACTTTTAATTCAGCATCTAACGAATCCCAAGGTTGAGCAGTAAGTTGTTTTAACCCTAGAGCAATACGTTTTTTCTCACCGTCAAAGTCTAGAATTACAACGTTAATTTTTTGATCAAGTTCTAACACTTCTTCAGGGTGATTAATTCTTCCCCAAGAAATATCCGTTATGTGAAGTAAGCCATCTACACCGCCAAGGTCCATAAACACACCATAAGAAGTAATGTTCTTAACGGTTCCTTCAAGAACCTGGCCTTTTTCAAGTTTAGAAATGATTTCCATTTTTTGACTTTCAAGCTCTTGCTCAATAAGTACTTTATGAGATACTACAACGTTTTTATATTCCTGGTTAATTTTAACCACTTTAAATTCCATTGTTTTACCTACATATTGGTCGTAATCTCTAATTGGTTTTACATCAATTTGAGAACCCGGTAAAAATGCCTCAATACCAAAAACATCAGCAATTAAACCACCTTTGGTTCTGCACTTAATAAATCCGGTAATAATTTCATTGTTATCTAATGAACGGTTAACCATTTCCCAACTCTTACTTGCACGGGCTTTAGCATGAGATAAGATTAGTTGTCCGTTTTTGTCTTCTTGTGATTCAATATATATATCAACCTTATCGCCAATGTTTAAATCCGGCATATGGCGAAATTCAGATAGAGAAACCATTCCATCAGATTTGTATCCAATGTTTATAACGGCTTCTTTATTTGTTTTACCGATAACGATTCCTTCAATAATATCATGGTCGCTAATTGAGGTTAATGTTTTTTCATACATCTGCTCAAATTCACTGCGCTGTTCGCCAGTGTAACCATCTATGTTTTCATCTTCACCATCCCAATTAAATTCAGTGTCAGGTGTATTCCATACAGGTTTACCAGAAGAAATATCTGTTCTGTGAGAAGTATCTAAAGTTGAAGAAGATTTGGTTTCAGGTTCAGTAGATTCTGCAGATGGAGCTTCAGGAGTTGATTCTGCATCTGTGTTGGTTGGAGTTTCTGTTTCTACTGCTGTGTTCGTGTTTTCTGGGTTAGAATCAGTTGATTCGTTAGTTAAATTGTCTTGTTCGGTCATTTCCGAGTTTTAAAAGGTTAAACATTTATTTAATTATTCAAACAGCCCTTTATTAAGGGTGCGCAAAGTTATACAAATGTTTATATATATAAAAGGTTAAGAATGAAAATAAAGAAGGCGAAACGTCCTGAAAAACAGTGATTTATAATCTATGCTACTATTCTATCCGCAGATTGCTCCTTATTGGTGATATAATCAGCTACTTGCTCCATTAACCACATGGGTGTAGAGGTTGCTCCGCATATGCCCACAGACTTGGCATTTTGAAGCCAATTGGCATCAATTTCGTCCTCACTACTTATGAAATAAGATTGCGGATTTACGCTTTCACATACCGCATGCAAGGCTTTTCCGTTTGAGCTTTTCTTCCCTGCTACAAAAAGAATGACATCATGTTCTTTGGCAAAAACTCTCATTTGTGGCTCACGGTTACTTACCTGTCTGCAAAGCGTATCATTGTAAACAAAGTCTTTGTCTTCTAAACTGCCTTGCTGCTTTATAATACGGTTAGTAATCCATTCCTTCATTTGCTCAAAGCCCTTGGTGCTTTTAGTCGTTTGAGAATATAAATGAACAG
>JABDLV010000055.1 GCA_013001815.1 Bacteroidia bacterium | reverse complement strand
TCTGTGGTAATTCTTGTTCCGTTAAATACTTTGGCTGAAATTTCTTTTAACTCATTTCCACTTGATAGTAAGTCCAAGTTCTTTAAAAAGTATTCTGATTTGCTCGTATTCATAGTTTAAAAGTACGTATAAAAAACAAGCAGCTCCAATATAAAATCAAAGCTGCTCGTAATCCTGTTTTATTTAGTTTAATCTTTAATAATTTTTCTTGAGTATACTTTATCTTCTACTAGTATTCTGGCAAAGTATATTCCTTTAGGCTGAGTAATTAAATCCATTTCAAACTCACCACCTAATGTATTCTTATAAGTATAATTGGCAACCGACTCACCCAACATGTTTATAATATCAACTTCAAAATCAAGTTGCTCTGTAAATTGAATATTTAAATTCAGTTTATCTGAAGTTGGGTTTGGAAACAACTCAAACAAACTATAACTACTTAATGGCTCGATACCCACAACAGGAGCATCACAACCTTTAGAGCTAATTAATCCCGCACGTGAAGAATTGATTGATCCTACCATTCTAATTTTTTGTCCTGCTGTAAACAAATTCATACATGCATCATCAGTATAATCCATGTAATTCATAAACATATCACCATTGGGTCCATTGATACAGGTTACGCGTGGAAAAAAAGGGCAACCAAAATTTGAAGATTGCTGAGTTGGTGTATCACTTACTTGATCATTACCACAATTACTATCACCCCAAATATGTCTTAAGTTAAAATAGTGACCTACTTCATGTGTAGTTGTTCTTCCCAGATTGTAGTTGGCAATTGGGCTATTTCTTCCAAATGCAGCGTGTAATATTACCACTCCATCTGTTGCTGCACTTCCAGAACCCGGAAATTGGGCATATCCCAAAAGCTGACTGCCTAAAGGTCCAACCCAAATATTTAAGTATTGAGAAGTTGGCCATGCATCTATACCGCCAGTTGCTGTATATTTTATCTGATTATTCGTTGAAAATGAATTGGTACTGGTTTGTGTTCTGGTAATTCCAGGGTGAGCTGCACCAAATGGATCACGAACTGCTAAACAGAATTCTATTTCTGTGTCTGCAGCAACTCCCACAAATCCTGCTGGTGTACTACTTGCATTTGAGTTTGTTCTTCTAAAATCTTCATTTAAAACAGCTATTTGAGAAAATATACGAGAATCCGGAATGTTTTGAGAAGAAGTTCTATAAACCACATGAACTACAACCGGAATGGTTATCACAGCTCCTGAATTTCTTTCAACCTCATCCTTATTGTTTCTTATCCAATTTTGAACAGCACCTTCTAACTGGTTCATTCTATCTACAGTTGAGGGATCGTTCTGAATCAACTCATTTGTGTATTCTGTTGTCGCGCATCTTTGATAAGATTGTGAAACTGCAACTGAGCTAAACAATAGTAAGGCGATAATTGAGAAGTAAATATTTTTCATGAACTTAAATTTTGAATTGGCTTGATTTATACTTCAAATATAGCCAAAAATGAGCTTTTTTTGAAGTATCAATTGTTATATTTTTTGGTTGATTATTAAGAATATACGGCCATTACAGGCGTATGTCAAGCACTAATTTTTTAACAATATCCAATTACCGGATTCAAAAACGGGCGAATTAGATCGATAATCTCTAAAAGTTAGACGGTCTTTCTCGGCTATTATAAAATCGCAAGAATTCAAATATAAATTTGAAAAATTACTGTAATAACTTACTAAAAGAGTGTTTTTAGCATTTCCATCTACTAGACTATCCCTTGAGACCCCATAATACTCTTCCATTTTTTCTAACCACAACACCTGATAATTTTCCTGATGTATCATAGGTTTATAACTCACCAATGCAGCACGTTGTGCCTCACATAAAAAAGACTCATCATTTGGCGGAACTAAAAAGGTAGCATCCACATCTGTATTGTCATTAATCCAGGCATGAAGATTACTTAAATCAGATTTTGCGTAATTACCCAATTGGTACTTTCCTTGAATTCTATTAGACGGCACATTGGCACTATTAAAAAGCACGAATGCCGATATGCATATGACCAAGGCGCTGAAATAAGTGATGTATTTATTGGTCGACCCTTCAAATTCTTCAGTTAAAAAATATTTACAAGCTGCAATACACATTGCTATTACACTGAACATGGCAATCCATACAGATATTTTGAACCATTGCGTTTTAGCCAGAGCATTAATGGAGAGCAACTCAAACCCTACATAATATACTATCATCCCTAAGATTGACACACCGTAAAAAAGAATAAGTGTTTCCCTATGCTTTTTCTCTAAAAAACTAAGCAATCCTAAACCCGCAACGACAATGAATGCAAACTTAACATAGCTTTCTAACGGAAAGTAAGATGGAACATAGTGGTGTGGATTTCTAATGTATGCTAATATTTGTACCACTAGATTTGAATCATGTACTTTTTCGGCTAAAAATTGCTGATATACCATTGGCATTAGCATAGGCCCAGAAAACAACAAAAATGCCAAGACAGCATATGCTATTTGTTTCATACCAACTTCCTTATATTTAAATAGCATGCCGATAGAAAGCAATAAGAATACCTGTACTCCCATTAATACTTGAAATAGACAAGCCAACCCGGCAGCAATTGCTGCAGCAATAAATCTGTTATCAATGTAATTGTAGAACGCATAAATGCACAGTGGTGCGGCAATGCTTCCTGCTATAAATGATGAATAAACAAAATTACTTAAGCCTAAATTAAAGGTGTTGAATACGGTTGGCAGTAATAGAGCAGCTAATAACCCGGCAATGTGACTTCCACCTAATTTAATGGTGAGTTTATACACCAAAAAAACGGTACTTGCTAAACAAACAAAATGCAATAGTGTAACACTTGCATACACTCCAATAATTTTACTGAATAAATACACGAGTGAAACGTAAAAAAATCGAACGTTAAATGACTTAAAGTACTCGTTCACAAAAAAGTCTTTCGCATATAATTCAGGAGAAAGCAACTTGTAAACTTGCGGCAAGTGGTCTTCTTGGTCATATATATTGAACTGATAACCTATATATAAAACAACAACAGAAGTTATCGCAACTAATGGTATCCAAATATTGGTTTTATATATATTCATTCATTTTAATATCTTCAATAATAAGTTGTTTTGTCAGAAGAAAGTAAAAATGGCCAAAATATAGGCGAGTTAAATTTGACAAAACCTGTTTACTAATATAAAATTTTATAATTTGGATACTAAACAAATTAAAGCTTATGGAAACTCTAAACAAAAATCAGATACGTATTTTATTGGTTGAAGATGAGAAAAGTTTATCTGACACCATAAAGCTAAATCTTGAATTAGAAAACTACACTGTACATGCAGTAGATAATGGAAAGAAAGCAGTAAAGGTGTTTAAAGAAGAACGCTTTAACCTAATAATATTGGATGTAATGCTTCCGGAAATGGATGGATTTACTGTATGTGAAGCCATACGATTAGATAACTCTGAAGTGCCAATCTTATTCTTAACAGCAAAAAGTACTCCCGAAGACAGAATTAATGGGCTTAAACTTGGTGGAGATGATTACTTAACCAAGCCATTTAATTTAGAAGAGTTATTGTTAAGAGTAAATATATTACTTAAACGCAGTACCAATGCAGTTCAAAATAGTATTACAGAATATGCAATAGGAAATAAGCGAATAGATTTTAATCGTTTGCAAATAATTAACGGCTCAACAGACCCTAAAAACCTAACAAAAAAAGAAGCATTATTACTTAAACTGCTCATTGAAAGAAAGAATGAAGTCGTATCGAGAGAGCACATTTTAGAGACGGTTTGGGGTTATGATATATATCCATCTACCCGAACGATTGATAATTTCATCGTAAATTTTAGAAAGTATTTTGAAAGAGATCCTTCTAAACCGATGTATTTTCGCAGTGTGCGCGGGGTTGGGTATCAATTTATTGAACAGTAAATCGCTTATTTCAAGTGCTTTAGGCTCACAGCTTTTTCATATAAGTCTTGTAAGATTCAGGTCTACTTTTGCGCATACAGAGTGTAACCTTGGGATACTTTTGTTTGCGAATCACAAATTTAGAACCATGAAAAAAATTACATTAATCGTTGGCTGTCTTGCATTTATAGGCTTAAGTGCAATGGCGTCTACGGCAGGCTCTGAAGGATTACAGGAACAGGCATCCTATAGTTCTAAATTGAAGCCAGCTCAATTAACACCAACTGCAGTTACTGCGGTTAAAATTTCACCTAGTAAGCAGCTTATTAAATGGGAAATTGCAGGAGATGCAAATGCTTTCATTATTAAGTACGCTGAAGAAAGGCCTGATGCAAGAACGGAACAGAAATTATTGAATGTTGAAAATGCAACTGCATTTACACTAAGCGAATTAAACGCAGAAACTACATACAATGTATGGGTTAAAGCTGTTACTCGAGATGGTGAAGGTGCATGGAGTCAAAAAGCAACATTTACCACTACAAGCAAATGTACCTCTCCAATGTTTGTAGAAGCAACTGAAATAACAAATAACAAGGCGGTTATTTCATGGCATTCGAACACCAGCGGTAGCGAGTTTATTGTTCGTTACACTGATGGTGGAGAATTCCCAATTTTAAATCACAAAAAAGTAAAAGCAAGCGCAGGAATAAATTACTTTGAATTAAATGAGCTTAGTGAAAATACTACTTACCACTTTTGGGTAAAGTCTGTATGCGACAAATCAAAAAGCGATTGGAGTTCAAAAGTAGCTTTCAAAACAAGTGCACAAGGAACCAATGCACAGTATTCTGATTTGAAAGATTTAAGTAGTAAAATTAATTTACACCCAAATCCTGCGAGTGATAAAATAGAAATTACTCTAAGTGAAACGATGCCAACGTTTGTAAACATTACTGATGTAACAGGTAGAACT
>JABDLV010000242.1 GCA_013001815.1 Bacteroidia bacterium | reverse complement strand
GTAATCTGGCAAGTGGTTTAATAAATAATCCACCTGAATTAACCGCCCCATTTACAGATACCAGTGGCCAATTCACCGTATATTCCGATACAGTTTTAGTAGGAGATTCCGTCCAATTCAACCTTTCTTTAATCGATACAAATACTGTACCCGGAACACTGCAAAATGTCTATATGGATATAAATAGCGAAGTGTTACTTGATTCTGTTCTTGCCCCTGGAGCAAACTGCGCATTACCACCTTGTGCAAATCTTAGCGTACCTGTTCCTATTGGACCAACACCATTTTCACTTAGCACTGCAATAGATTGGATAACAGACTGCAGCCACTTAATAACAAAAGACTCATGCATGGAACTTTCCAGACAAGTAGATTTTGAAGTTATCTTTAATGATGACTTCTGTCCAATTCCAGGAATAGGTGCAAGAGTTGTTAGTGTTATTATTAAAGATTTACAACCTGCTGCCTCACCAACTTTAGATTCAATGAATATATTACCCAACGGTGATGTAGAATTATTTTGGGATACGCCAACAGATCCAAATGGTGTGTTTACTACGTTTTATATTTATTATGCAAATGACAGCGCAGGACCATATACTGTAATTGACAGCATCACCAATTTTAATCAAACTACATATACACATATTGGTGCAATGGGTAACATGTTATTAGGTTATTATCAAATGGCATCAAAATCAAGCATACTTTGCCAAACAAATTATGAAGCGCCTTCTGCAAACAGAATTTCAAACTTTCAAATTTTTACGGGGATTGAAAATCAAGGACTGGAATATCCTATTTCTATTTTTCCAAACCCTGCAAAACAAACACTAAACATAAGTTCTACTCTATTTACTGAAGAACAGGTAGAAATAGAAATTACAAATTTACTCGGACAAGTAATTGAAAGACTGAATGCAAGCAACAGTACTAATCAAGTGCTTGATATTTCTGCCTACAAGTCTGGCATGCACAATCTTTCTCTTTTTGTAGATGATAAATTGATTGGCAATAAGAAATTTGTAAAGCAGTAAGATTAGAATTTTCTAAACCGAGATTATTATTTTAAATTGATTGCATGAAAATACTCTCACTATTCTTATTTCTTTCAATAGCACTTGGAAGTACTTCTTATGCTCAAGATGTATACGATAAAATCGCCAAACAAACTTGCAAGTGTTTTGAAAAAGAAAAAATTCCTAAAACAGAAGATGCCGGTTTTTGCATGATAAAATATATTGCGAAAAACATTAAAGGGCTAAAGGCATTTCATGGTCTTGAAAAAGAAGATAAATTAGACTTGCAGGAAGTTTCCATAAGACTATCAGGTAAGTACACAAAACAATGTGCCTATTACAATAATTTGCTAATAGAAGAATCTAAATCAAAAATTAAAGTATATGAAGAAGACTTGGACGTAGTTTGTCCGAATGATTTATCTGGTAATTATTATTACCTGACACCAACTGCAGGTGATGGTGATCCTGTAAAAACATATGTAACAATTGAAGATGGAGTTTACACGGAACTCTTGAATGAAGGGAAAACGTATTCAAAACTCGATTTGAAAATAATAGATGATTGTACCTATCAATTAATTTTTGATGAAAGTGACGATCCGGGAAAAGATTCTATGAGTAAAAAAGGAGATACATACACTTATCGAATAATACAGAACTCTGAGTATTCATTTGTAGTAATAACCAAAATTGCATTTACTGAATTCTATGTAGAGTATGTTAGAACAAAGTAATATGCCACAACCGTTTAAATTCTTAATGATTGGCACAAAGTACCGGCACCCCAATATCGTTTAAGATTAAATTCTCTTTATCTATAGACCCGAAGTAAGGGTTGATTTCTGAAACATTTGTCATTATTGAAACCAGGTCAATATCGTGTTCGTGCACAAACTCCAGTGTATCTCTTGCATAACCTATAGAATAGTGTTTAGAATCAACTTGTTCATACTTCCACTTTACTCCTGCTCTTTCTAAAAAAGTCTTAGCAGATTCTATGTTTTGAACTATCTCATCAAACAATGGCACACCAGGTTTTATAATTGCAAAAATTACGATTTCGCCATCAGCATCCAGCAATGCACAAGTTTGTTTTACTTTAAGCAAATAATCTTTATTTGGTGCAACCGGCATTAAGACTTTCTTAAACTTACCTTCATTTACAATTGTTTTATCACTTACTACAAGTGTAGATGCCTTTATTCCTTTCACTAATTTGTAAATAGATGATCCAAACAGGTTTTGTTTTAACCCTACTTTGCCATGAGTTCCTACCACAACTAAATCCGGATCATTAACTTTTACAATTTCATGTACTTCAAAATTCAATTCTCCATGTCCAACTAATACTTCGCTTTCAACACCGGCTTGATTTGCCAATTCCGTATAGTCTTCAAATTGTTTTTTTAACGAATCTTTTACTTCATCAATTACAGATGGGTCTATATGACAAAAAGTAACTGAGGCTCCAACTTTTTTAGCAATTGCAATTGTTTGTTTAGCAGAAATGGTTGCCGTGCTAGTAAAATCAACCAAAACAAGAATATTTTTCATAAATGCTAAGTATTTAAAACTTAAAGATATTTTATTTTTCCATATTTACATCTTATTCACAAACATAAGCTGAATCAAATTGTTGTAATAAAAAACTAAATTCTAAATATGAAGAAAATTCTTGCCTTTGGAGCCAGCAATAGCAAAAACTCAATAAACAAAATGCTGGCTTACTATGCTGCAAACCAGCTAAACAACGTAGATAAAACATTAATTGATTTAAATGATTTTGATATGCCTGTTTATGGCATTGATAGAGAACATGAAAACGGAATACCTGCACTTGCCAAACAGTTTAAACTATTAGTAAAGGACAGTGATGGAATAATCATATCATTCGCAGAACACAATGGTAATTTTTCAGTGGCTTTTAAAAATGTAATGGATTGGATGTCGAGACTGGAAGGCAAGATTTGGGAAAATAAAAAGATGTTTGTACTTGCTACTTCACCGGGTGCACGTGGCGGAAAAAGTGCATTAGAAATTGCATTAAATACATTACCACATCGAGCTGCTGACATTGTTGCTAATTTTTCTTTACCAAGTTTTAAAAATAACTTCAGTGAAGAAGAGGGCATTACAGACCCCGAATTGAAAACAGAATTTGAAAATCAACTCAAAGCATTCGAGTCTTCTTTGTAATCAACTAATTATCAGTTGTTTTTGCATCTGAATTTCAAATGAGAATCACCTGTTTTTCATTTAAAATCTAAGTTTTTTCTTATTTTTATAAAAGCATATTCAACCTAATTGGCCTCCTATAATTTGTAATTGCATTAGACTTCTAGTGCATTTCAAAATATGCTTTAATGAATAATGAATAAAAGGGCCTACACACATTTAATTCTTTCATCCGGCAACAAGCTTGCTATACATTTATTTGTATTGGTATTTCTTTTATTTGTTACACTTCCTGCTTTTAGTCAAACCTTAATTTCTGGTGTGGTTAATCATTACCAAAAGGTTAGCCAGGTTAACTTTACTGCAAACAGTGTTACTGTAGATTCTTCATACGCATTTAACATTGGAGATAAAGTATTGCTGATACAAATGCAAGGGGCAAGTATTGATGCAAGTCAATCATCAGCTTTTGGAAACATTACTGCCTACAATGATGCCGGAAAATACGAGATGCAAACGGTTTGTGATGTTCAAGGAAACGACATTGTATTTGCTTTCGATTTGTTAAACACATACACTCCCAGTGCTTCTCTGCAATTGGTTCGGGTTCCTGTTTACAATAATGCAAACATTAGTGGCGGCAATTTAACCTGCAAAGGCTGGGATGGAAATACAGGTGGTGTACTTGCCATAGAAGTAATAAATCAATTTAATTTCAGTTCAAGAAATATTGATGTAAGAGGCAAAGGCTTTAGAGGCGCAGATTTGAATGTTGCAAGTGGTAATTGCTCCTGGATTTTAGATAACTCCTATTACAAAACCATTTCCAGTTCTGATGACCGGGCAGAAAAAGGAGAAGGCATTTCTATTTGGGTAAATGGGAAAGAATGTGGTCGTGGACCACAGGCCAATGGTGGTGGTGGCGGAAATAACCACAACGGTGGTGGCGGTGGCGGTGCAAACTTTGGTGCCGGTGGTAGAGGTGGTGAACGAATACAGAGTTCCTTTTTTACATGTGGTTCTTATTATGGTTTAACCAGTAAGAGTCTTGCCTCTGCATACAGCAGCGATAGATTATTTATGGGTGGCGGTGGTGGTGCCGGTCACGTAAATAATGTTGGACACTCAGGTGAAAACGGAACTAACGGATCAGGAATTGTAATTATCAATGCATACAGCATTAAAGGACAAGGAAGAAGCATTTTTGCCAATGGCGCAGGTCCAACAGGTACTGCAATAAACGATGGTGGCGGTGGTGGTGGAGCCGGTGGAACCGTACTACTAAACGCAAGCAATTATATCGGTACCTTAAACATTGATGTATCCGGTGGCAATGGTGCAAGCGTAAATAATTCGGGTTCATCAAACTGCAATGGGCCCGGTGGTGGCGGTGGTGGCGGTATAGCCATGTATAATGGCAGTAGCCCTCCAACAGGTGTAAATGTTAATGTAAGTGGTGGACTCAATGGACTGATTCTTTCTGAATCACAAGGAAATTGTAGCGTGGGCAGCACTAACAATGCTACTGCAGGAGGTGTTGGATCCATATCTAATAATACTTCTATTAAAACTGCTACAATAAATTCTACTGTTTGTTCATTTGGTCCTTTACCAATTGAGTTAGCTTA
>JABDLV010000191.1 GCA_013001815.1 Bacteroidia bacterium | reverse complement strand
CAAGGAAGCAAAAGCAAACGCATTAGAGATATTAGATCAATTTATTCCTAAAAAGTTACATCAGTGTTTAACTGCGTTGGTAGATGATATGGAAGCTAGAGATAAGTTGTATCACTTAAAGCATTTTCAAAGGCACAGTGAGTTAAATATGATAGAGTTTATTTTACTTCACGGAAACAAGTATTTTAACAATTTTACTATTGCACATGCTTTGAGAAATTCGTTTAATTACATTGAGCATGTACCAAAATATATACTTGACAAGAGTTTGTTAATTAAGCAATGTGCAGTAGAAGGATTAAAAGTCTTTAAGCAAAAAAAACCTGCTGATGCTCAAAAACTATTTAGTAATTTTAATATAGATACAGTAATGTTAGAAATGGAACATACAAGAGACAGTTTAACAGAATTGGAAAAAATTATCGTTCTAAAAAGTACGGCACTCTTTTCTGATACTCCGGAAAATGTAATTGCTGAGATAGGGGCAATTGTTGAAGAAGTCATAGTGCCGAAAGATGAGCTGATTTTTTCAAAAGGAGATCCGGGAAGTAGCATGTACATCATTCATAATGGTGAAATACGAATTCATGATTCTGATAAAACATTCGCTGTGCTTCAAAATTTAGATTTTTTTGGTGAGCTGGCGCTTTTAGATCCAGAGCCAAGGTCTGCATCTGCCACTGCAACAAAAGACTCATTGCTTATGAAAATTAATCAAGAAGCGGCTTACGAATTAATGGAAGATAGGACGGAAGTTTTAAAAAGTATGATGACAATATTATGTAGAAGAATTAGAATTCAAAATGATAAACTAGCAATGGCTATTGATGCTCAAAATTCTTGATGCAATTTTTGTTTTAGTCTTATTAGATGTTGTCCTTTTATTTTACCTCTAGTTTTCTTTGCAGAATCTGTCCAATATTGGTGACCTTCTAAAAATTCAACTTCTGCTTCATTCCATTCTTTTTTAGAGCTCACTTTTTTTATAGCAATCCATTCCTGGTAAAGTCTTTCTGATACTTCATAAAAGTGATGAGAACCTAAGTAATACAAATCTGCATCACACAATATTTTTTCTAAAAGAGTAACTGGTTGCTGTGGCAACTTGGTTTTCATTATCAAGTTGCAAATAATATTTATTTGCTCAACTGAATACTGATATCCTGGTAGTACTTCCTGGGCAATTTCACAGCCTTTAGCTTCATGCTCATCATATACTTGGGTAAACCCACAGTCATGAAAAAGTGCAGCTGTTTTCAATAATGTTAAGTCTTCCGTGTTTGTTATTTTCTCTTCAGTTGCAATTTCAATACTTGCCTCTAATACCTTTTCAGTATGAATTATACCATGGTAAGTAAGATAATTAGGAAGACTAGTTTCTAGTAAATTCCAAACAAAATTTTCAGCCTGTTGAAACTGCATTTAATATAAAATAGATTTATCTAAGATTAAATGTATAAAACTTCTTGAATGTCAGGTTAATTAATAAATAAAATTGCTGATTTATAGCTTGATGCTATCAAATAAATAAATTATTTTGCGTAAAGATAATTGGGAGATAACCTCAATTAGGGGTGGTGTTTTTTAGGAGAGAGATTTTTTTAACTTTTTAACCCTATTTCAAATGGATTTATTTAAATCAATTACCATTAGTGTATGTAAATATATATTGATGTCATTATTTGTTGTTTGTATAATTAACCCTGTTAATGCACAACAACAAAATATTAGTGACTACTTATTGTTTTCAGGAAATGGAGGCAACGGTGCAACTACTCCTGCTAATCCGGGGTTTGCAGTTCAAATTTCTTCATCTGCCACTATAAATGGACCTGTTGGAAGTTATAATTTAGTTCAAACTACCGGTAGTTCTGTGATTAATGGTGAGATACATTCTGGAGGCACCATTGATTTAGCCAATAGCAATAACGTTACCGGAAATATTTCTGCTGCTGGTACAGGCAATTCTATACAAATTGGTTCCAATGCAGTTGTCAATGGCAACTTAGATGCAAATGGAAATATATCTGTTGGTGGTGGAGTGGTTAATGGGGTAGTTACATTGCCCAATGGTTTGAATTATAATGGTCCAACTCCATCAGGAGGAATTGTATATACTTCTCCAACATTGCCAATGTTACCGGTTTTGCCAACTCCAACTTTGTTTCCGGCAGCCGGTTCTACTAACGTAACATCCAATCAGTCGTTAACACCAGGGGCTTATGGTGATATGATCCTTGGTGGAAATAAGAGGATTACTTTTAGTGGTCCTGGTACCTACATATTTAATTCAATTCAAAACTCCGGTTCAAATACATTCAGATTTGATTTTCAAAATAGTGCAACCGGGGTTTTTCTGATTTATGTGCATGGAGATGTGGATTTGAATAAATCTAAAGTGCTAATACTAAATGGTGGAGACGCTTCAAGGATTTATGCAGAAACACATGGTACCGGTGCAAGTTCACCTTCAGGCACAGTTGCTTGGAACATAGCTAATGGCTCTTCAGGAAATCAAAATCGATCCAAGTGGTCAGGTACAATTTATGCACCTTATGCTGCAATTAAAATTGGCTCAGGCTCAGGTTCATCTAATTTAACCGGGGCATTTTGGAGTGGAACACAAGTGACTATTAACAGTGGAGTATCACTATTTTATGATCCTTTTATTTTTTGTAGTCCACCAACAGCAAGTGCAGGAACGGATAAGCTATTAACTTGTGCCGTTACAAATATTGCACTAGACGGTTCAGCAAGTACAGCTGGTGCAACATATAGCTGGCAAGCATTAAATGGAGGAAATATTGTTTCGGGTTCTAATACCATTAACCCAGTTGTTAATGCAGCGGGCTCTTACATAATTACGGTTACTGCTTCCGGTGGCTGCTCTTCTAGTGACACGGTGAATGTATCTTTAAATAATACGCCTCCGGATGTAAATGCTGGGAGTGATATGGTATTAACATGTCAAAACACATCAGTTACTATTGATGCTTCATCTACAAACCCATCATTAACTTATTCTTGGACTGGACCGGGTATTCTTTCCGGAGCGAATAGCTCTTCTGCTACCGTAAATCTGCCTGGAGTATACACTGTAGTTGTTACAGATACACATAATGGATGTACAGCATCAGATCAAACAACTGTTACAACAAATACCTCTATACCGGATGTAGATGCTGGACCACCAAATGCATTAAACTGTATTCTCACTCAATTGGAACTATTAGGTTCATCCAATACGGCATCTGCTTTGTTTAGTTGGACATTCAGTGCAGGTGGCGTAATAGATTCAGGAGAAACAACAGCTACTCCATATATAAGCGGGATTGCTACATATTATCTAACGGTTACTGACTCAATTAATGGCTGTACAGCCTTGGATTCTGTAGAAATTTTTGAAGGCCCGTGCATACTTCCTTATTATGCACCTTGTCCTGATGGTAAAGTGCAAACATTAATTGGTTGTGAATTGTCTTCGCTTTACAACAATTATATTCCAGGTTCCGATACTGTAAATGATATTTACATTTTTGGTGGAGATAGTGTTTGGATAGAAATAATAACCATACAAGGACAGACTCAAAATCTATTTAACCTAGTTTATCAAACGACTGGTTATGGATTAACAGATACTATTCCAAATGGATTGAACCCTCTGATAATTACAGGCAAATACCCAATAGCTAATCTTCCAAGCCTTGAAGTACCACCAGCAAGCAACATGATTAACTACGTTCGGCCGGTGTATCCCGCTTTAACAAGTGCGGGAGTTACTACAACCCAAGGAGATGTGGCACAAAAATCTGATTTTGCTAGAAACGGATTCAATGTGGATGGAACCGGAGTGAAGGTTTGTGTTTTGTCAGATAGTTATAATAAGGTATTGGGTAATCCTGCTCAGGCAGATATTTTAAATGGTGATTTGCCTGGTGTTGGAAGTCCAAATTATACAACACCTGTAGATGTAATTCAAGATTATCCTTACGGTGCAGCTTCGGATGAAGGAAGAGCAATGCTACAGATAGTTCATGATATTGCACCTGGGGCAGAACTAGGATTTAGAACTGGTACAATAAGCGAAGGTGATTTAGCTCTTGGAATTATTGAGTTGGCACAGGCCGGATGTAATGTGATAGCAGATGACATTACATTTATTACTTCTCCGTTCTTTCAAGACGGTGTTATTGCTAAAGCAGTAGACTCTGTTACATCAATGGGTGTAAAATATTTCGTTGCTGCCGGTAATTTTGACTCAAAATCATATCAAAATCAATATTCACCTATGGCTGCACCATTGGGCTTGGTGGGCACAGCGCATGATTTTGGCAGTGGAGACAATTTACAAAGCGTAACATTAGAACCGGGTGCTTATACTGTAATGTTGCAATGGGAAGATTCTATTTACTCATTGGGACAAACAAATACCGGAACGGTTAACGATTTTGATATTTACATTACGAATGAATTTGGAACGCAGTATTTTGGTTTTAATCATGTAAATACCGGGGGTGATCCTTACGAAGTTTTACCATTTATTGTACCGGGTGTAGTACCAATTAATGCCAATTTTACAATTGTTCGTGCATCTGGTAATCAGGCAGCAAATATAAAGTTTGTAATATTTAGAGGTGAATCCACTTTTAATGAACACTCAGCTGGTACCTCTACTATTGTAGGACAAGCAAATGCAGAAGGTGCAATCACCCTGGGAGCAGTTAATTATTTTAATACTCCAGCATTTGGGGGACCTACACCTCCTGTGGTTCAGAATTTTTCTAGTAGAGGAGGAACACCTGTAAATGGAGTTCTTAGAACTAAGCCTGATATAGTTGCTCCAAATGGAGGTAACACTACTGTTCAGCTTGGAGGTCCTAATGTAGATGGAGATTTATTTCCTAATTTTTTCGGAACATCAGCAGCAACACCCCATGCAGCAGGAGTTGCAGCATTATTATTAGATGCTAGAATGAAATATTATGGATTAGATATTAATCCAACTGAAATGAAATCACTATTAACATCTACTGCATTAGATATGGATGCACCGGGTTTTGATTTTAATTCCGGTTATGGATATATACAGGCAGATTCGGCAATGTTAACTTTTGC
>JABDLV010000173.1 GCA_013001815.1 Bacteroidia bacterium | reverse complement strand
AACTCAATTTTAATTTCATCACCCACATTAATTTCGCCACCTTCTTCCACTACTGCCATTACACCGGTTAAGCTGTTAATGCTTCCGTCTGAGTTTTTAATAATTGTTGCTTTCATTAGTCCGGGTTGAATGCCTTCCAATTGTTTGCATGGATTTCTTAAGCCGGTAATTTTAATGGTTGAACTTCCGATGTGCAGTAAGGTGTTGCTTGGCAGGTTCAATAAGTCAATTCCACCGGTAGTAATGTTTTCTCCCATTTCACCCGCTTTCACTTCCATGCCATTTTTTTTTAATTCTTGATGCAATTCAGAATGAATTAAATGTACTTGCCTCAAATTGGGTTGCGTAGGGTCTTTTCTAACTCTTGATCTATGCTTCACCGTTTTTCCCATGTGCGCATCACCTTCTACACCCAAGCCTTTTAACAAGGTAATTGATTGCACATTAGGTTTAACCATGGTATGCGTTGCACTTTTGCTTAACGCGATTACTTTTCCATTATTCATTTGCATTCATTTAAATCCTTTCAAAAGGTACAAAATTTAGTAAATTTAGGTTTGAATTACTTTGTAACTTTTATTAATAGCGAATCGTCCTATTTAAAATAACCTAATTCTATTCATTATGAAAAACACAATCAATCAATTTAGCTTCTATTTACTCGCAATATTATTTTTAATTCCATTCAGTGGTGCTTGTCAAAATTATGATAAAACGTCAATTAAAGGAGAGGGAAATGTATCAACTAAAACCAGGAGCGTAGAAGTATTCCATTCTGTGGAAGTAAGTTCAGGATTAAATTTATATATCTCTCAAGGAAAAACACAAAGTGTAGAGGTAAAGGCCGATGAAAATTTTCATGATAAAATTAAAACAGAAGTGAAAAACGGAGTATTGAAAATTTATACGAAGAATTGGTTAAAGAAAGCAAGTGCAAAGGATATTTATGTAACGGTTACAGAATTAAAAGCACTTGGTGCCAGTGGTGGTTCTAATATAAAAAGTAAAGGGGAGTTAAACTGCGAATCATTTTCGGGCAGAATGAGTGGTGGATCTGATGTAACCGTGCACATCAACGCAACTACTACAGATTGGGCTATTAGTGGAGCCGCGGATGTGAACCTATCCGGAAAGGCAGAATCTGCTGAATTCAATGTGAGTGGAGCAAGTGATGTGAACGCTTCTAAATTTCTGGTCTCTAATTGCACAGCAAATGTATCGGGTGCATCAGATGTGAACCTACATGTAACATCAAATTTGAACGCCAATCTGAGTGGAGCAAGTGATGTTTCTTACAGCGGTAATCCTAAAAACGTTATTAAAAAGTTGAGTGGTGCTTCTGATTTAAATAGCAAATAAATTCTTAGGGCGACAAATACTATTTCAAAATGTTTTCTATTCTGATTCGATGGTAACGCTGTAGAACAACCGGATAAAAATTACCAAGAATGTTAATTGAAATTGCCAAACAGCTTAGTAGAACATACCCTTTAAGTACTAAGGCAAGACTAAGGGCAAGTATAATAATGAATGAAGCAATATGGCCGAATTCTGATTGCTTCGATTGATAGATGAAGTTTTGCAATCCGCCTTTTGTGCCATTAAAGTATTTTGACCTGTTTTTCTTTGAACCCCAAAAGGCAAATAATAATGCTTGTCTAAATATATCAACCCTTAAGAATTTATAAGTTTGGATTAAAAGCTTTTTGTTTTTTATTTGATAATACTTTTTAGAAAGTAATTTATGAGTAGGCAATACAAACCCGGGAAAAGCAAATATTCCGGTTATGTATAAGTTTAGTAAAAATGATAACAACAGTGATTTTCCAAAACTCAATTCTGTGGAATAATTTATCCACAGGTTATTTACCATAAGGACTGTTCTGTACAATAAGAATATGGAGAAGAAAATAAAAAGGAGTGCTTTTAGTTTTCTCATTACATTATTTCTTTTCAACCCAAAACGAGGTGAATTTTTTCTGGCCTATATATTCAATCATAATTCTTGCTATGGCTATTACAATTAAGTAACCACTTTTACCTAGAAAATGAACCAGGGGCGATGCAGCAAGTACAATTATACAAGTGAAGAAAATATAAATTCCTTGCAGTACCAATCCGTTTTCAATTACTTCTATGGGTGATTTGTTTTTCCAAAAACTGACGATGTCTGCTGTATATCCTATAACCAACCAAATGGTAACGAAAATTATGAGAGGTAAAAAGAGAGTTATTGGTTCAAATGGGTCTTTCATACTGCCTCCAATTTCGCCTGCCGAATAGGATATGAAAAAGGTGATGAAGTAATAAATAAACAACATAGGCGATGCAGCAAAGAAAAAATTAAGTGCTCTAGTGACATCTGCCTCTTTTAGCTTAATGCTAAAAAATAAATTGATGAACAAAATGATGATGAGTTCAATGGTCAGGGCAAAGAGAGCCATAAAAACTTCTCCCTGGTTGTAGTTGAATACATAATAAATAAGAAAAATATAAAACGCCCAAATGACATACTTCCTTATCATGCAGTGATAATTTTAAAGCAACCAAAATGGATGTTCTTATCTTGACTTTCTTTTTCTGGTGGAACCGGATTTAGAAACAGACCCGCCACGTGATCTCATTTTTGGCATATCTGCTACCGTTTCACTGCTTCTATTTGTTTTTCTGCTGGTTTTCTTTTTCCTTCTATCGCTTGGACCTCTTCTGTCATCACCTGCACTTGCTGAACTTTTTCTTCTATCACGTCCACCACCTCTTGAATCTCTTCCTCTTCCGCCTCTAGAGTCTCTTCCACCTCTTCCACCACGTCCTCTGTCTCTACCACCGCGCCCTTTATCTCTTCTGCCTCTGTCGTCTCTCTCTGCTCCTTTATTTAAGTCGCCTCCTTTATCTAAGTTTAATTTTTCCAGTTCAATCGCAGCAAATTTTTCTAATAATTCTTCCTTACTAACATCACCAAAAAATTCTATAATCTTTTCCATCAATTCCGGATTGGAATTTTCATCTGTCTTCTTATTCAAAATGGTATTACACCATTTTTCTAATCTGCTGTAAATAATGTTTTCAGTATTAGGTATTAGAACTTTTTCGAAATTAATACCAAGTTCCTGTTGAAATCGATTTAGTTTTCCATGTTCTCTTCCATTTACAAAAACCAGTGAAATTCCTTTTTTTCCTGCTCTTCCCGTTCTGCCTGCTCTATGCGTATAATACAATGGATCATCCGGCATACTGTAATGAAAGACATGGGTTAAATCATTTACATCAATTCCACGTGCTGCAACGTCTGTTGCAATTAATACTTGCAGGCTGTAAGACTTAAAGCGTTTCATTACACGGTCTCTTTGTGCTTGCGATAAGTCACCATGCAATGCATCTGCCCGGTAATTTACTTTTTGCAATTCTTCAGCCAAGTGTTGTGTATCTCTTCTGGTTCTGCAAAACACAATGCCACGCATATCCTGGTCTGCATCTAAAAAGCGTGTCAGTACATCCGTTTTATCTGCAACTTTTACTAATGTAAATTGATGCTGAATGTCTTTGTTTACAACGTTTTTAACATCTATTCTTACTTCAATCGGATCATCCATGTATTTATTAATGATCTTTTTGATTTCATTTGGCATGGTTGCAGAGAACAACCAGGTTAATTTATCCGCAGGAGTATAGCTCAATATTTCATTAAGCTCATCCTTAAATCCCATGTTCAGCATTTCATCTGCTTCATCAAGAACCAAATAATCCAATCTATTTAAGTTAACTGCTTTTCTTTTTATTAAATCAATTAACCTACCTGGTGTGGCAATTATAATGTGCTGTGTTTTTTTAAGTGCTTTAATTTGATTTACAATCGCAGCGCCACCATAAACAGCTAATACGTTTACCTTGTCTTGGTATTTGCTGAATATTTCTAATTGCTCTGCAATTTGTTTTCCTAGTTCTCGGGTAGGAGCAAGGATTAAAGCTTGTGTATGATTATCTGCCGGATCAATTTTTTCTAAAAGAGGTAATCCGAAAGCCGCAGTTTTACCTGTGCCGGTTTGAGCCAAGCCAATAAAATCTGTGTCCTTTTCAAGTAGCTCAGGTATTGCCTTTTGTTGAATTTCGCTTGGCGTTTCAAAGCCTAATTCTTCCAGGCCTCGCAAAACTTCATCAGATAGCCCTAATTTTTTAAATGTTCCCAATTTTGGTGTTTTTTGAATTTGGCTGCAAAGGTCGACTAAATTATTAACAATTTGTTAATAATTATATAAGTATCTTATAAATAGATGGTTATATGCGGAGGGGCATGTGATTATTGAGGATATCTCAGAAAAACAGGATATACATATATATGTGTATAGTTTAGAAACCGGAAATTATTTGGAATCTAAAAAGCCCTGAACTTCCGCTGTCCATTCTTTAGGATACTTTTTTGAATTTAGAAGGTGTTATACTTTTCCTTCTGCATTATGGTAAGTCAAAATCAGATAATTTATAATCTATTGTAAACTCAGCTTGCTGTATGTCGGTTTTATCAAATTGAATGTTTTTGTCGCACCAGTTAATGTTGCTTGGTATGCTATCCTTTATATAAGCAGTTACATATTCTGCAACCATTGTGCAGTGATTTTCTTTGCAACCCGTGCAACCTTCAGCTGTTTCTAAATCATAGGTAGAAATAATTTGTTTTCTTTCTCCATCTTTTAATAAGAGTTTAGAGTCAAAGCCTGCTTTTTCGCCACTTAAACTTTTATAATTGATTGTTAAATCTTCTCCTGTAGAGTTAATCACATTTACTCCATACTGATACGTGCAGTCACAAGAGGAAAATACTATAGGAAGAATGAAGCAAAGAACAATAAATATTTTATTCATTAATTTGAATTTGATATAGGTGAATAGATTTATTCCTTAATTATTTTCATTCTGTAAATTTTATTCTCTGACAAAGTTTCTAGTATGTAAGCGCCTTTATGTAGTAACTCTAAATCTAATGTTTTGGTATTTACCAATTCAGTTGTGTGAATTAATTTTCCCGACTGAGAATAAATATTAACGATAGCGCTTGTAATTATATTATTGAAGTAAAGCTTATTTTTTACAGGGTTAGGGTATGAGCTAAAAATATTGTCATCTATTCCGTTGTCTACAGAAGTTGCAGTTACGGTAATAGTTTGACTGCTGGTTATGGTGTCACATTCATTTGTATTCGTTAAATCAATAGTATAAATTCCGGGTCCGCTAAACGTAAATGTTGGATTTGCACTGGTATCCAAAGTAGAATTTATATTCCAACTATAATTGATTGCATTTTGAGATGTATTGGTAAACTGGTATGTGAAACCACTCACTTGTGAAATATTAAATGATGAGGTTAAATCATATGCACCAATATTCCAATTCAGTAAACTATCATACACAACAATTCTTGCTGCTGTTCTTATATTTGCAGCATCAAACGGATCCAAGGTGTGAATGTCTGTAATAAAGGTTGGGTCTTTTCTGAAAATGGTAGTGTAAAAAGAACATGCTGCAGCATAAGAACCTTCTACAGAAGGATGACTTTCATCCGGACTGTATAATTCAATGGAAGGATGATTAATCCGAAGATAATTCCAAAGGGCACCAACGGGTGAAACTACTGCATCGTTGTCATTCGCCATTTGCATGTATCGTAAATGCAATAAGCTATCCATTCCTTGGTACGTGCAAACCGGTGGCCATGCAACACAATTACTTGCATCGCCATTTTTTCTTCCCCAGGTCATATAAAACATTGTTTCGCCACATGTATTATTTGCATTAATTACACTGTCTAAAAAAGTAGCATAAGGAAATACATCATTTTGCACTTGACCAATTGGAAAGGACGGCCGTTGACTCTGTTCCTGAAGAACTACAAAATCCCAATCTCCCTGCATTATTTTATTTAAAGAATTCGCATTGGTTGAGTGTCCTTCTAAAGTATATCCACCCGGTGTATTATTATCATAAATTAATGTGTCGCCAACAGATAATGCGAGATTAGCTGTGAGCACTGGCAAATTATTTACATAGGTATAACTATTGCCAAGAAATAAAACACTCTTTGTTTGACAATTGGAGTTGTAGCCAAAGAAAACGATGAATACAGTTAGAGCTAAAATTTTAAAACATTTAATCATGTACAAAAATTTAAATGATTGAGTTATTCAGCCTTGAAGATAAAAAGAATGTTGATGTGCTTATTAGCTTTTGTTTACAAGTTAATTAATAGTAGTGAATTGACTTGGTTTTAAGCCTATCTTTGTAATTCATTTAGAAATGACCCTTGCAATAAATTGTCATTTCACAAACAATTTATATGTCGTTTAAGTCATTAGGGCTTTCTGATGCATTGTTGAAAGCAATAAGCAAAAAAGGATATACCGAGCCCTCTCCCATTCAAGAAAAAGTAATTCCCCATGTAATAAAGGGTAAGGATGTGTTGGCATCAGCACAAACAGGTACCGGAAAAACAGCCGGATTTACATTGCCCATTTTACAATTATTATCTAATAAGCCAAGTACAAAGAAAAGATTCATCCGTGTATTGATTTTAACACCTACACGAGAATTGGCAGCACAAATTTTAGCAAGTGTAAATGATTATGGAATTTATTCTAATATAAAAGCCACGGTTGTATTTGGAGGGGTAAATCAAAACCCACAAGTGAAAGCAATACGAAACGGAATAGATGTTTTAGTAGCTACTCCAGGCAGGTTGCTGGATTTGCACAATCAAAAATTATTATCCTTGGCAAATGTTGAAATTTTAGTTTTAGATGAAGCAGATCGAATGTTGGATATGGGATTTGCGCGCGACATAAATAAAATTCTTGCATTACTTCCTAAGAAAAGACAAAACCTTTTATTTTCTGCAACATTTTCTAAAGAAATAAAAGAACTGGCAGGTAAATTTTTGCATCATCCGGTAATGGTTGAAGCAACACCTGAAAATACAACGGTTGAAGTGATTGCTCAAAAGGTATACCGAGTGGATAAGGGAATGAAAACTAAATTGCTGATTAAATTAATTAGTGAAGGAAGTTGGAAACAGGTTTTGGTTTTTACAAGAACCAAACATGGTGCAAATAAACTGAGTGTAAAATTACAAAAGGCAGGAATTACTTCTGCGGCCATACACGGAAACAAAAGTCAGGGTGCCAGAACACAGGCTTTAGCAGGATTTAAGAAAAACAAAGTACGCGTATTAGTTGCTACAGATATTGCAGCGCGTGGTTTAGATATTCCATTGTTGCCGCACGTAGTTAATTTTGAGTTACCAAATGTTGCAGAGGATTATGTGCACCGAATTGGAAGAACGGGTAGGGCAGGTCAAAGCGGAGAAGCAATATCACTCGTGTGCATTGATGAAGTAAGTTATTTAAAAGGAATAGAGCGCTTAATAAAGCAGCAAATAGAAAAAGAAATTTTGAAGGGATTTGAACCGGAAGATATACCAAGCGAAAAGAAAAAGAGTGGCGGTAGAAAACCACCAAGAAGGAAGTTTGGGAATTCATCAGGAAAATCTTCAGGAAAATCCAGAAATTTTAAGAAAAAGAAAAAGGCTTCTTAGTCTTTAATGATATTTTTTACTCTTCCTACTTCACCTGTTTCTAACATTACTTTGATACCATGATGATGGTTAGCCGCTTTGGTTAATATTCTTTTGACAAAACCTGAAGTGAGTTCTCCTGTTCTTTGGTCTTGCTTTTGAACGATTTCTACTTCCAGTCCAACTTTAATATTTGCTTTTTTTGTGCCTTCAGACATTTTCTCGGATGATTTTTAAGTAAGCATTTTAATTATTTACTTTTCAACTAACTTTTTAATATAATCCGGAATTTCAATTCCTTCTTTTAATTTGTCATCACTTATCGGTGCTTGCAAGTCATTGTTTATAGGAACCAAACCCGCCCATACGTCTAAATCATAATCTTCTTTTTCATCCCCAACGCCTTCATTTCTAATTTTGGCACTGGCATCTTCTATTTCAATGGCAATTACTTTCGTAGCTTTCATTTCTATAGGGTTAGGTTGTCGTGCATCTTCCCAGCGGCCGGGAACCAGTTTTTCTGTAATCACTTTTAGTGCATGTATTTTTTCAGCAGCGTCATCAATGGCTTTTCCTTTTCCAAATACAACCACAGAATGATAATTCATGGAATGATGGAAAGCAGAACGTGCTAAAACCAGTGCTTCAACAGATGCTACGCTTAAGCACATGTCAATTCCCTTATCAAGTTCAACTAACATTCTGCTTACACTGGCACCATGCAAATAAATTTTGTTTTCATCACGCGCATATATGGTGGGAATAGAAAACGGAACACCTTGGTGTATAAAAGCAACATGGCATATCCGATTATTATCCAGTATGCCATGTATGGTTTCTTTATCGTAACGCCCGCGTTTGGGTACTCGTTTTACTTTGCTTTTTTCATTTGCCATAATTAAATATAGCAAATTAATTATTTAGCAACAGCCACTATTTGGTGCACATTTGGCTTCTTCTTTTTGCAATTCAACAGGTTCTGCGCAACAAGCTGTGCTGTCTTGAGAAGCATATTTTGGGTCGTTAAATGCAACGTCTTTATGAAAGTAATATACTTCCCATTGTATGCCATCCGGATCGCTTACCCAGAATTTGTCTTGTTCTGCATAGCAACAAGCTGTGCCTTCTTCAACCAAAGAAACCATGTTTAGTTCCTCTGCAGTGCTCATTCGGCTTTTTAATTCTTCTTTGGTTTCTACCTGAAAACCCAGGTGCCCAAAGTTTTCTTTTACGCGTTCTTTGTTTTGAACAAATGAAATGATTAAGGCAGGGGAGTCTAAAATGAACTTGCAATAATCGTTTTTCGTTTTGTCGGCTTCTTGCCCAAAAAACTTTGTATAAAATTCTTTTGTTTTTGCAATGTCACTTACATATAAGCTCACATGCATTTTTGGAAATGTGTTTGTTTTCATAATTTTTTTATTTGATGCTTAACAGCAGTTTGAATCTATTTTGGATAAAAATGAGTTTAGCATATCTCTAAACTGCTCTACTTTTTTCTGATTAATGCAATAGCAACTCCTTGCCCCGTCAACAGTGCCACTAATTAGTCCGGCTTTTTGCAGTTCTTTTAAGTGTTGCGAAACAGTAGATTGCGCAAGTGGAAGTACATCCACAATTTCTCCGCATACACAGGAATTTCTTTTTGCCAGCTCTTTTAATATTTCTACACGAGCCGGATGCGAAATGGCTTTAGCTAGTACTGCGATTTCGTTTTCTTTCTTGGTAAATTCTTCTGTTTTCGGTGAAGCCATGTTTTTATATTTATCGTAAAAATACGATGAATGTTTCAATGCTGCAAGCATTATTTTTTACTTTATTCATTATCAACGTATTAGAATTTTATTTTAGCTAGTTTAGAATGGATGTCATTTACTTGCATTAAGGCAGCCGAGCCGTACCAGGGCTTTAATTCCATTATTAAACTTCCTTGTTGAATGGCAGGATCGGTATTGGTTAGTGCTTCTGCTTCTTCTATTGTTTGAACATCAAAAATATAAATACCGCGTAAGTCATCATCTCCGAAAAAGGGTCCGGCCAATACTAGAATTCTTTCATCAGCCAGGCGACCAATGTTTTCCATGTGTCCTTTTTGCAACTCGGCTCTTGTTACCGAATCTTGACTTCTGTTTGGACCTCTTTTTAAAAAGGCGATTACATATTTTTTCATTCCATAGTCATCTGCACCCAATTGTGCAGCAAGCGTGCTGTCAAATGCCAAGTCATCTAACTCTACTGACTCTGTTTCGGAATGTGGCGTTGTACAAGAACAAATACAAAGCACTGAGAAAAATAGAATAAGAAGTGCCGGAATAAATTTTAATGTCTTCATATGTATTATGCTACTTGTTGAATGGCTCCGTAAATAAAAAAACCTAGAATGATGCTGGCAACAATTAATTTGGAAAAAGAACCGGCTATAAATCCTAAAAATGCGCCAAAACCTGCACGAAAGGCATCTTTGCTTTCTTTGCCGCCAATTAATTCTCCAATAACTGCTCCTGCAAAGGGTCCGATAATTATTCCAAAGGGCGGAAACAAAAATAAGCCTGCTACCAAGCCAATTGCTGTTCCCCAAATACCATATTTAGAACCTCCGGTTTTTTTTGCGCCATACATTGGAACCACATAGTCTAATGTTAAAACGATTGCGGTAACAATACCGAGTATTACAAGTATGGGAGTAGAGTAGTGGTGTATATTGAATAAATGAAGCAACAAAAGGGAGGCATAATTAAATGGAGGGCCGGGTAAAGCAGGTATTACAGAACCAACAAAGCCTACAATGTTTAAGAGAGCACCACTAATTATCAGTATTACGATAAGCGTTATTTCCATGCATCAAAAATAATACAATTATTGTTTGTGCAGTGCAATTTGAAAATAAGGTTCTTGACCAGAATTTAGTGTTAATATTCCGTTTTGATAGGTATAGGTTGTGCTGAAGGCATAATCTGTTTCACCACATACGTTGGGTTGTAATACTGTGAATTGTGCATTGCTGTATTTACCCGTAAAAGAAAATTGATTATTGGTTTTTGCAAAAGTTCCTACAACATAATCAGAATGATTACTCTGACACGGGTCTGAAAAAACAACATCGGTCCAGTAATCTCTTTTTAAAGCAAAGGTTCCGTTGTTATTAAAATAAAATTCATGGTTGGTGCCGCCAAATTGTATGATTCCGGCAGGCTCAACTTCTAACCAATGTCCAATTAATGATTTTTGACTTATGCCTAACTTATCTTTTTTACAAGAGGGTATAATTACCAATAGTGATAAAATAATAATTAAGCCTCTATAATTAAACAAAGTATTATTCATTGTTTCCGGTTGTGTTGTTATTAATTGACTTCATCCAGGAAACCATTTTTTCTCTTTCTTCATCACTTAATCGTGCTTCAGCATGCATCATTTTATAGGTTTTAGGTGGCATCCATTTTTTATTTATTATTTCTATGGACTCTTCCAGCTTGTAATCTTGTTTTTTTTGTTGATACGTTTGCCAAATTGAAAAGTTTAAATTTCCTCTTGCATGGTCTATATGTCCTCTTGTCCACCAGCTAATTGGAGCTACACTGAAGTACCAGGGATATCTGGTTACATTTGAATGGCAATCATAACATGCATTCTTAAATAGATTTTCCATTTCTATGCTTGCATTGTTTACAGCAAGAAAATCTTGTGCTGAATCCGTTTCTGGGTTTGTTTTATCTACGGTTTTAAACTGTATTAAAGCAAATACTATGATAATACCGGCTAATATTTTCTTTTTCATCATTTAAAAATAATAATTATTACATTAGATTTAATAATACTTTTTTTAATTGATTTTTTAACCTAAAATTTATTGTCTATGAAACATCTTAAAAACATCTTAAAAAAACATTTTGCATTTATTTTTCCAATTCTACCTGTGGTGTTACTGGCTATATTCATTTATAGTTGTGGAACAGGAACTACAGAAGAGTCGTCCTCTGAAATTGTTGAAGAAGCAGCAGGTGTTATTGCAGCACCATGTGAGCTAATAGATGCCGCTACGGCCCATGACTATTTTACACGATACATGGCAACTAAACCAGATTCTATAGTAACAAAAGGAATTGTACTAAATAATTCAAATGTAAGAGGGATTCAATACCTGAACAGTTGGATTATTCCATCGCCAGTAGGATATAGAGCTTATTATGGAATAGATGAAGCCGGAAAGAAAGTTTCCATGCTTGTTGGCACTACGAGTACCAATACAGATATAGTTGAATTTGATAGTAAACCTGCTATTTGTGTTTGTAGTGCGGAGAGATTTGGTACTTGTCCAATGTATTGTGATGTGAGCAGTCCAATTCCAGTTTTGTCGGTAGACGATAGTACTACGGTTTCAGATACGCTCCCCTAATCTATTTATTGTTTCAGAAATTGCCGTTGTGTACATCCTTAATGAATTGGATTACACCGGACATATGAACTTTTTGATCGTCCCATTGGCTTAAGTGTGAGCCATTGGGACAATAGAGGTAGCGGCCGTTTTGAACGAGTTCGCTCATTTCTTCTAGTTCCTTCGGATTCATACTATCATACTTTGCACCAATTGTTAGCGTAGGAACTTCAATTAATTTTAATTCGTCCCAAACAGACCAATCTTTTAGAATACCTCCGGGTACAAATTCACTGGGTCCTTGCATATAACTGTATACTTCCTGGTTTATATGAGCAAAGCTTCTATTGATAGGCTCAGGCCATGGGTCTAGTCTGCAAATGTGTTTAGTATAATACTCGTTAAAAACTAAATCTTGATAAATGGGGTTTAAATAATCATCATTGTTTTCATAAAACTCCAATGAGTCAATTAAGCTGGGTCTTAGCTGAGCACGTAAATTTGCATTGTATGCAGCATACTTATGAAAATCTGCAGTCATGTTGCTTATGATTAATCCTTTTATGTGCTCTTGATATTTAAGCGCGTACTCCATTGCTAAAATTCCGCCCCAGCTTTGTCCAAGCAAATAAAAATTATCCTTGTTTAATCCTAATTCTTGCCTTACTTGTTCTACTTCTTCTACAAAACGTTCCAGAGTCC
>JABDLV010000133.1 GCA_013001815.1 Bacteroidia bacterium | reverse complement strand
TAGAACAGTGGTACTTCGTTGAAAATGGAGAATTTGATTGCGTTAATGTTAAGTTAAAGAATGGTGACTCCATTCCAAATGAAAAGGTTAGTCTTAGATTAGTAGATGAAGAATTGGTGTTAGAAGTAAAAGTTAAAGACCAAAATAATGGAGAGGGTGTTCCATTTACGTTAAACTTATTTACGGATGATTTGTTGATATTTGACAATGAGGAACATGATTTTCCGCAAACCATACAATATAAGTTAACACACAAAGATAGTTGTACGGCAAGCATTATTGGCACAATAAATAACGAGAATCGTAGGGTTGATTTTTCGTTGATTAGATTACCAGATTAATCCATGAAGAAAAGAGTACTAGTATTAATATTTTTAATCTCTTCTTTTTATAACTCGTTTTCGCAAAAAGCAGAAAAAAAGAGTATGAATGCCACCAGAATATCTGAATCTATAAAGATAGATGCAGAGCTTGGTGAAACTGTATGGCAGCGTTCTGATATAGCTACTGACTTTATACAAAGCAGACAAGACCCGGGTGATCCTGCTTCACAAAAAACAGAGGTTCGAATTTTATATGACGATAAAGCAATTTATGTTTTTGCAGTGATGTATGAGGTTAGTAAAGACAGCATTTTGCGTGAGTTAAGTAAACGTGATGATATTGGTGGAAATACAGATTATTTTGGGGTTTATTTTGATACCTATAACTCGGGATTAAATGCGTTTGGATTTGAATTAACACCAGCGGGTGTTCAAGCTGATGGACAGATTTCACCAAACAACGGTTTTGATGATGATTGGGATGCTGTGTGGGAAAGTGCAGTGCAATTATTTGACAATAAGTGGCAGGTGGAGATGCGTATACCTTATTCTGCTTTACGATTCTCTGAAGCCGATGTACAAACTTGGGGTGTAAACTTTAGTAGAAGAATAAGAAGATTTAGACAAGAAGCGAATTGGAATTTCGTCAACCCTGAAGAATCTGGTTTTGTAACGCAATTTGGAATCTTAACGGGAATTTCAAATATAAAAGCACCAATTCGATTATCCATTACGCCTTTTGTTTCTGCCTATGCAGAGCATTTTCCGCATGATGCAGAAGGCATAGAAAACATCAATCATACCTATAACGGGGGCTTGGATTTAAAATATGGAATAAGCGAAAGCTTTACACTGGACATGGTTCTCATTCCGGATTTTGGACAAGTGCGGTCAGATAACCAAGTGCTAAACTTAAGTCCGTTTGAAACACGCTTTAGTGAGAACCGACCATTTTTTACTGAAGGAACAGACCTGTTTTCTAAAGGCGGAATTTTTTATACCAGAAGAGTAGGTGGTAAGCCAATTGGCATTGATGATGTGGAAGATGAGCTGGAAGATAATGAGGAGATTGATGAGAATCCTATAATAGCTGAATTGATAAATGCGACCAAAGTAAGTGGAAGAACAAAATCCGGTTTAGGTATTGGTGTGTTTAATGGAATTAGCAAACGAACTTATGCTACGATTAAAGATACTATTACGGGAGAGAAGCGTGAGGTGTTAACCAGTCCTATAACTAATTATAATGTACTTGTATTAGATCAAAATCTGAAGAATAACTCCAGTGTTAGTTTGATTAATACAAATCTAAGTAGAGAAGGTTCTTATTACGATGCAAATGTTACTGCGGCAGAATTTAGCTTAAAGGACAAAAAGCAGAAATATAGATTTAGTGGCGGTGGTGCGTTGAGTCAAATATTAAATCAAGATGATACAGATTTGGGGTATCAAGCCTATTGGAGCTTTAATAAGATTAGTGGTAACTGGCAATTTTATAGTGGGCATACCATTGAAAGCGATACCTATAATCCAAATGACTTAGGTTTCTTATTTAATAATAATGAGAATTCATTTTATGGCGGAATACAGTATTTAAAGTTCAAGCCTTTTTGGAAATTAAATCGCCTGAGCACTAACCTAAATGTTTGGTATAACAGATTATACAAGCCGGATGAATTCACAGATTTTGGTGTTCATTTTGATGCTTGGACAATACATGCCAAAACCTTTACCAGCATGGGTTTTCATATACAAAGGAGACCAATAGAAACCTTTGATTTTTTTGAACCAAGAGTGGACGGTAGGTATTTTACCATATCAAAAAATACTGCCGGGGGTAGTTGGTTTAGTTCAGATTACCGCAAGAAATTTGCGCTGGATGGAAGATGGTCTTACAGAGATTATGATGATGCAGATCGATTTAATTTTAATTGGAGCATTGAACCTCGTTATAGATTTAGCGATAAATTTAAAGTAGTTTATGAGTTTGAAAGAGACATACGTCATTCACAACCGGGTTATGTAACCGATTTTTCTAATGACTCCATTATTTTTGGAAGAAGGGATTTGCTGACACATGAAAATAGTTTAGAAGCAGAATATATATTCAATAATAAAATGGCATTGGAGTTTGACTTTAGGCATTATTGGTCTAAGGCAAATTACAAAGCCTACAATTTTCTTACTGCTGACGGTGATTTGATAGGGAGTACCTACAATGAAAATAACGATATCAATTTTAATGCCTTTACTATTGACATGACTTATACCTGGCGATTTGCACCTGGTAGTGATGTGATTATTGTTTGGAAAAATTCCATATTTACGGATGCACCTGAAATAGAGAAAAGCTTTACAGAAAACTTAAAATCAACTATTGATTCTCCTCAGACAAATAGCTTCTCTATTAAGTTGCTGTACTATTTAGATTACTTAACCTTTTTCGGGAAAAAATCTTAAGTAGTAAACGCAAAAGAAAAGGTGCTTCCATTATTTACTTCAGATTGAACATCTATTTCAATGTCATGGAAATCGGCAATGGTTTTTACAATAGGAAGGCCTAAACCATAACCGGCTTTATTCTTTTTATCAAAGCGTTTAAAACGATCAAAGATGTTTGGTAAATGTTCATCATCTATACCAACACCTGTATCAGCAACAGTTACGGAGTATTTGTCTGCCTGATCACTGCTAGTTATTGTTATGCTGCCCGATGGCTTGTTGTACTTAATTGCATTGTTTATCACATTAAAAAACATATTAAACAATAGGGAGCGATTGCCTTCTTGTACCTTGAATGAAGAAATGGATTTGTTTAATTGAATGTTTTTGTCTTCAATCAGTTCATGTAATTCTTCACACACATCATCAATAATTTCTTTTATATCACAGGTATCGGTTTTAATGTACTGTGCATTTTCAATTTTAGAAATCATTAATAATGAACGTATAATTTGGCTAAGTCTTCCCAATGTTCTTTGCGATTCAATAATCTTCTCTGTGCTGTTCTCGTCCATTGTACCATCTGCAACTAAATTTTCCATTCTGTTTTGCAATACAGAAATAGGAGTGAGGAGCTCATGCGAAACGTTTGCTATAAATTCTTTCTCAATTAAAAACGCTTCATTGGTTCTTCGCATTAAGTCATTAATACTATCATCCAAGTATATAAACTCTTCAGTATTAGAGTCAATCCGGTCGTATTTAAATGAAGTTGGGTCTTTAGTTGCTTTGAGTTTGTGTACGATGATGCGATTAAAGGGTCGCATGAGGTAATGAATAAAACCCGTATCAATAAAAATGGAGAGCAGTATGATACCCAACATGGTGAACAAGGTAAACTTGTAAATGGTACCATTCAATGCTTCAATGCTGCTTAGTCCTTCACCAATATTCAGTTCATACAATTGGTTATCATAAACAAAAGGAGTAATCAATACTCTGTGATTGAGTTGATCTCCATCAATTTCCCAATCTCTAATTTCTGTTGTAGGTTCCATTGGGTAATCCGGATCGTTTTCTAACGGACCAATGGTAATGAATTCCTCTTTTAGTATGTCATAACTTTCAAAACTGCAATCCTGTTCTAAACTAATTTCATGCAATCCACCACGCTCAATAATCTTTTCTACCTTTTCGGTTCTGGCATTTAATCGTCTGTCAATGTGATTGTATACAATTTTCTCTACTACAATAGGTAATAAAGCTCCAAAAGCCAATATTATCAAGCCTTTGGAGATAGCATTATAGATTACAATTTTGTGGCGAAGCTTCATCTTAGAGATTCATGCGGTAACCGATACCTCTTACAGTTTCTAAAAAAGATATGTCGCCAGCGGCAGAAAGTTTTTTACGAACGTTCTTAATATGCACATCAATGTAGTTAGAGTCATAATCATCTTGCATTACATCACCCCAAATATGTTCGGTTAACTGCATGCGGGTGAGCACTCTGTTCTTGTGCAGGGTTAAGTAATTCAATAAATCAAATTCTTTCTTGGTTAGTTTAATGTTATTGCCGCTGTGTGTTAACGTTCTGTTTTGAACATCCATTTCAAATTCGCCAATGCTGATTAAATCATTTTGCAAACCATGCTTTCTTCTGGTAATCGCATGCATTCTGGCTTTAAGTTCTAACAATGAAAACGGTTTAGGCAGATAATCATCCGCACCTAATTCAAGACCTTTAATTTTATCGTCTATTTCTCCTCGCGCTGTAAGTACAATAAAACTGGCTTCATTTTTCTTGTCTTTGGCTTCTTTTAAAATGTCAAAACCATCTGCATCAGGCAAACCAATATCCAATAACACAAAATCATAAGAGTTATCTTTGAGTCTGTCTCTTGCTGCTCCGCCACTAAAAGCGCTATCGCAATTAAACCCTTCCTTATTCAGATATAACTCTATTTCGTGAGATAAACTTTTTTCGTCTTCTATAATTAAAACATTCATATTCAGAATTCAATTTTTACTAATATAATATTTTCAATCCAATGATTGTAAAAGCAAATCACATGCCTCTTTTATTGTCTTTTCATCCATAATGAGAGGAGGAGCAATGCGCAGCATGTTTGGGGCAAATAAAAACCAATCGGTTATTAGTCCATTAGCTATGCATTTACGCATTGCAGCAGTTGTTGTTTCAGCATTTTCCAGTTCTACAGCCAGGAGCAGACCTTTACCATGCACTGCTTTTATTTTATCATGAACCAATAGCTTTTTAATCAGTTTTTCTTTTTTGTGTACATCAGAAATGTATTTTCCATCCAGTAATGCATCTAATGCTGCATGTCCAGCAACGCAGCAAAGGGGATTTCCTCCAAAGGTGGTGATATGTCCGAGAACAGGATTATGACTTAGTTGACTCATGTGTTTTTGATTAGCCAAAAACGCACCCAAAGGTAAACCGCCTCCCAAACTTTTTGCCAGCAGTATGACATCCGGTTCTATACCATAATCTTCAAACGCAAAAGAAGATCCTGTTCTGCCAATGGCTGTTTGTATTTCATCTACAATAAGCAAGGCACCCAATTTTTTGCATTTTTGGGCAAGAGCCTGAATAAAATCTTTATTGGCAATGGTACAGCCTGTTTCTGCTTTTACCAGCTCAACCACTACGGCTGCAGTGCAGTCATCAATACGTTCAATGCTTTCAATATTATTGTAATCTAAAAAGATGGTGCCGGGCACCAGCGGACGAAAGGCATTGGTAAAGTACTCATCGCTCATTAAGCTTAGTGCACCTGCAGTGCTACCATGATAAGAGTTTTTAATGGAAGCAATTTTTTGTTTTCCGGTTACTCGCTTTGCTAATTTAATGGCACCTTCTGTTGCTTCCGAACCGGAGTTGGTAAAGTAGCAAGAGTTTATTTTAGCAGGAAGTAAATCGCAGAGTGCTTTTGCAAATAATACTTGCGGACTTTGCACATGCTCACCATACACCATGGTGTGCAAATATTTTTCACTTTGCTCTTTTATTGCAGCTATAATTTTTGGGTGCGAGTGACCCACACTGCAAACGGAAATCCCTGCAATAAAATCAATGTATTGCTTCCCTTTTTCATCGTACAAAAAAACACCTTCTGCCTTGCTCACTTCAAAACCCATAGGTTCTTCACTGGTTTGAGCTACATGATTTAAAAACAGATTTCTAATATTCATAAATGATGGAAACTGACCATTTAGTTTGCCTAAATCAAAAGGCATACATAATACATTTGAGAGTACAATATAAATCAATATGGCCAATTGATTTTTATTGAGTTTGCCAATATTAGAAGCAATGTACTTACCGGATTAAAACCAGCATGTCAGGTTTATTTAGAAATGACAAACAAATTAAAATATTGATTACTTGTTGCAGGGTGTCTATTCTGTTTCTATTAATGCTTCGCATTGATATGCCAACTTATTAAGCATTACTGCTCAATAAACTACTGGTATTCAGTTTATCCCGAAATTCTAGAAATTAGCCGCATTTAATAAGTCGTTTGCCAAATAAAACTTTGTAGAATTGTTTATATCCTTG
>JABDLV010000118.1 GCA_013001815.1 Bacteroidia bacterium | reverse complement strand
TAGCGTAAAAGACAACTGGAATGGATAATGCAAATTGAATCCAATTCCAATTTTTCTGTTCCATTATATCATACAATGGATTGTTATTAAGCATTTCGCTCATAGCAATTAAGAAAATGGGTAATGTAAATACAGATGCTATCCAAAATTTCTTTAATAGCTTTTTATACGTTTTTTCCTCTGCTGAACTATCTGCTTCCATTGGTACTAAATCCATTCCACAAATAGGACAAGCTCCAGCTTTATCTTTAACAACTTCTGGATGCATTGGACACGTCCATTGTTCTGCTGAAGCTGTTGATAGATTTTGTTCTTCCACCAAATCCATTCCGCAAACAGGACAATCGCCACTTTCATCATAAGTTTTATCGCCTTCGCAATGCATAGGACAATAAAATGTGCCTGTACCTTTTCCTTTGGGCTGCTTTTCCTTTTTTGCTTCTGAATGCTTATGGTGTTCACCTTGTTTATGAATACTGTATCTGACACCATCGTTTTTCAAGGCTTCTTGAAATGTTTCTATGGGAATATGTGATTCCATTTCAATAGCAGCTTCCGCTTTTTTTAAATTGACCATTGCTTTTGAAACGCCTTCCACTTTAGAAAGTGTTTCTTCTACGTGACTACAACAACCATTACAGGTCATTCCATGTATGTGATAAGTGTGTTTCATTATTGCTGTGTTAAATAATTAATTATTGTAGTCTGCACATAGTAGGTCTTCACAGATTCTATTTGGTTCATTTGAAACTTTAGTTGTAGTTCTTGAATATCCAAAACATCATTAAAATCAATCGTTCCTGTTTCGTAGCTTTTGATTAAAATATCTTCTGCATCTTTAGCTTGCTTAAAATTTTTGGTTTGAGTAGCATAACTTATTCTTGCAGAAATACGCTCATTAATCGCCTTATCTAAAAGCGTTTCCAATGAATTTAAACGTTCTTGTTTTTGGGCAGTAATTTCTTGTTGTTGCAACTCATTTTGCTTGGTTTGGGACTTATATTTATTATTGAAAATTGGGATAGAAACTGAAACCATAGGCATTACAATATCTTTACCGTTATCGCTAAAATCCAAATCTGGTCTTTCATCAACATTAATATAATCCAATCCAAAACCAATCATAGGGCTGCTTTCTTTTTGGTTCAACAATTCAGATTGTTCTATGGATTGATAGAGTTTATCGTATTTCAACAATTCAGGATGTAATGCTAAATTTTCGGTATTGATTTCAAAGTTTTCTGATGGTATAGCCAATTCATCTACCACATTAACAGTTACATCATTTTCCCTATTCAAAAGGTTATTAAAATTGGTTTGTTCCGCTAAAAATTGTTGTTGCAATACGTCTTTTAGTTGTTGCATTTCATTTTGGCGCATTTGTAAACGCAATACGTCTACAGCCGATGCTTTACCAACCTCAACCGATGTTAGTGCCAATGTTTCGTAAGTTTCAAGTAGTTTGATGTTTTCGGTTAATACCTCTTGCTTTGCTTTGTTGTCGTATAAATTATAATAGGATTGTGATACCGAAGCCATTAGTTTTCGCTTTGCAATAACAATGTTCTCATATTTAGCATCCGCTAATGAACTCACATAATTTTCTCTAGAAGTAACAGTCCCAAACCACGGTAACATTTGTTTAGCCGAAACTTTAAAACGTTGTGCTCCTGTTCGTGTTTCTGGTTCACTTACAAAGTAACCAACACCAAATTCGGTATTAGGAATGGTATTTACTTCATTTACCTTTTCGGAAGCTCTTTTGTATTGTAACTCGAATTTTTGAATTTCTGGATTGTTTGTTAAGGCTTCATCTATGAATACTTCTAATTGTTGTGCATTTACAATGAGACTCAAGAAACAAGAGCCAAGAGTCAAGACAAATTTTATATTGATTTTTATGTATTTCATTTTACAGTTCTTTTAAGTTGAACTTCGGCTTTCCAGCTATATAATACTGGTACTACAAATAAGGTTATTAAGGCAATCAGCATTCCGCCAAAACTTGGTATTGCCATAGGTATCATTATATCGCTACCTCGTCCTGTTGATGTCAATACTGGTAATAATGCTAAAATTGTGGTTGCTGTCGTCATTAAACAAGGTCTAATACGTTTTTCTCCTGCTTCTACTATGGATGCTCTAATTTCCTTTCTATTTTCTGGTGTGTTTCTATCAAAAGTTTGAGTTAAATAGGTTGCCATTACGACACCATCGTCTGTTGCAATTCCGAATAGTGCAATAAACCCAACCCAAACCGCTACACTTAAATTAATTGGGTGCATCTGGAATAAGTCTCGCATATTTTCCCCAAAGAAGTTAAAGTTTAAAAACCAATCTTGACCATAAAGCCAAATCATAATAAAGCCCCCTGCAAATGCTACTGCAATACCAGTAAACACCATCAATGAGGTTGCAACGGAACGAAATTGAAAATATAGAATCAAGAAAATTATAAGTAATGCTAAAGGCACTACCACAGACAATGTTTCTTCTGCTCTTAACTGATTTTCATAGGTTCCTGTGAAGGCATAGTTAATGCCTTTTGGCACTATTAATTCACCAGAATCTATCTTTTCTTGAATAAGTGCTTGTGCATTTTCAACAACGCTCACCTCTGCAAATCCATCCAATTTATCAAATAACACATAACCAACTAAAAAGGTGTCTTCACTTTTAATCACTTGTGGACCTTGCTCATAACGGATAGTTGCCAATTCGCTTAAAGGAATAGGACTGCCTTTTTCAACTGGCACATAAATTTGATTTAAATCGGTTGGGTTTGCTCGTAATTCTCTTGGGTATCGCACTCGAACACCATAGCGTTCACGACCTTCAACGGTTTGGGTTAATAACATACCACCAACTGCAACTTTTAATACATTTTGAACGTCTTCAATGGTTACACCATAGCGAGCTATTTTCTCCCTATCAATATCGATTAACAAATAAGGTTTACCAACAATGCGGTCTGCAAAAACAGCTTCTTTTTTAACACCTTCAGCTTCCTTGATGATGTTTTCTAATTGCACTCCAAAAGCTTCAATTTGCTTTAAGTCTTGACCTTTTACTTTAATTCCCATTGGTGCTCGCATCCCTGTTTGAAGCATCACCAATCGGGTTTCAATGGGTTGCAACTTTGGTGCAGAGGTTACACCTGGTAATTTTGTTACTCTTACAATTTCATTCCAAATATCGTCTGGTGATTCAATTTCTGGTCGCCAGTTACGATAGTACTCGCCATCATCGTCTTCGATTAATTTGGACCTTTTAACTGTACTAATGGTGACATTTTCGGAATTATTAGGATTCGCAATGAACCGACCATCTTTTAGTTCAAACAAGTCATCATCATTTACCTTGTAGCGTTGTCGAACTCCATTTTCATTCAACATATATTCTGGTTTATACTGAATCATATTCTCATACATTGACATTGGTGCTGGGTCTAAAGCAGATTCTGTGCGACCTGCTTTACCAACTACTGTTTCAATCTCTGGAATACTTGCTACTGCCATATCTAATTGCTGTAACACCCTTTTGTTTTCCTCTACACCAGAATGTGGCATTGAGGTTGGCATTAATAGAAATGAACCTTCGTTTAATGATGGCATAAACTCTTTGCCTGTATTTTTCATAATGAAAAAACCTGCGATGACTATTGCTGTTGGTACGGATAAAAATAATAGTTTATTATCTAGACACCATCTCAAAATACGTCTGTAGTATTTTATAAATAATGAGAAAACACCTAATAAACCGAAGCATATAACGCTTACAAAAATGAGATTCCAAAAAATACTTTTGTCAACTCCTAACGGTCTCCAATATTCGGCTAACAAGAATACAATAGCTGATACTGAAATAATTATATTGATAAGGTTAGCTTGTTTCTCTGATACTATCCCTTGTTGCTTTATAAGTGCAACAATTCCAAACCCAACCAATATTAACCCTAACCAATAACCGTAAACTATGGCAACGACACCTAGCACTATTAAAACGCCATTTAAAACATATTTAAAATTGGTTTTAATGCTTTTCTTTCTGAATAAAAAAGCTGCAAAAGGCGGTATCAAGAATAAGGCAACAATAATAGATGCCGTTAATGCAAAGGTCTTTGTGAAGGCTAACGGTCTAAATAATTTTCCTTCTGCACCAATCATAGTAAATACAGGTATGAAACTAATAATAGTGGTCATTACTGCGGTTACGATTGCACCAGACACTTCGGCTGTTGCGTTATAAACAACCGTATTTATGGATTGTGTTCCGTTATCTTCATCTAAATGCCTTATAATATTTTCTGAAAGTATGACACCTACATCAACCATTGTTCCGATAGCAATAGCAATACCAGATAGAGCTACTATGTTTGCATCTACACCAAAGAACTTCATTGCTATAAAAACCATCAATACTGCAACAGGTAATAAGCCAGAAATCAAGACAGAGGCTCGAAGATTAAACACCATAATAATAATGACCAGAATGGTTATAAGGATTTCTAAAGTCAATGCTTCGTTAAGCGTGCCTAATGTTTCTTGAATTAATTCTGTTCTATCATAAAATGGCACTATTGTTACTTGTGAAGTTCTTCCGTCTGATAAAACTTTTGAAGGTAATCCAGGACTTAATTCGTTAATCTTCTCCTTAACGTTATTGATAACTTCCATTGGGATTGCGCCATAACGAGCTACCACAACAGCACCTACAACTTCTGCGCCTTCTTTATCTAACAATCCACGTCTTGTTGCTGGTCCTAATGAGACTTTTCCAATATCTTTAATTCGTATGGATGTAAAATCTTCGGAAGTGACTACTGCGTTTTCTATGTCTTCAATAGACTTCACATAACCTAAACCACGTACTAAATATTCTGCATTATTGATTTCAATGGTTTGCGCACCAATGTCTTTATTACTTTCCTTAACCGCCTTTACAACGTGATGCAATCCAATGTTATATTGGCGCATTAATTCTGGATTAACGTCCACTTGGTACTCTTGAACATAACCACCAATCGAAGCCACTTCTGACACTCCACTAGCAGAGGATAAGGCATATTTTACATAGTAATCTTGAATACTACGTAACTCTTGCAAATCCCAACCGCCTGTAACGTTTCCTTTTTCATCACGCCCCTCTAAAGTATACCAGAATATTTGTCCTAAACCAGTAGCATCTGGTCCCAGAGCTGGATTTACACCATCGGGTAACAAGTTACTTGGTAATGAGTTTAGTTTTTCGAGAATACGACTTCGACTCCAATAAAACTCTATTTCTTCTTCAAAAATGATATAGATGCTTGAAAAGCCAAACATTGACGAACTACGAATGGTTTTTACTCCTGGAATACCAAGTAAAGATGTTGTCAATGGGTAGGTGATTTGGTCTTCAATATCTTGTGGTGAGCGACCATCCCATTTGGTGAAAACAATTTGTTGATTTTCTCCAATATCTGGAATAGCATCTACAGCAACTGGGTTACTTGGTAAGAATCCTGTATCCCAATTAAAAGGTGCATTAACCGTTCCCCATCCTATAAAAAGGATGAGCATTAACACTGCTACAAGTTTATTTTCTATTAGAAATTTTATGCTTTTGTTTAGCATTAGTTTGATTATTAAAAAGTTAGACATTGGTGTTTAGAAAACACCGAATACAGCGAATTATCCTTACGACATTACAGCAATAGGATAAAACAGTCTAAATTTTAAAAATCAAATTAAATAGGTCTCGTCAATCTTGTAGAGTTGCCTTATGACGAGTGGAGGTTTGTATTCTTCGTAAGAAGATACATTTTTTTCTAAACCTTCAAAAAGGTTAATATAAGTGTAAACAAATGAAGCAATTAAAACTTGTTGCTCAAAAGAAATCTTGTCAACTTGCAATTGTAATTCGTCTTGACCTTCAATCGTTAATTGTTTGTCATCACAACAATTTTTCTTGGCAATTGAGCAACCTTCAGTAGAAGGTTTTTCCATTTCCATTCCGCAACCTTTTGTTTTTTGGAATACAGCAGTTTCAACTAAAGTATCACCACAATAATGCATATTAACTGTAAATGACATAGTAGAGAATAACACTACAAAAGCCATTGCTAAAGACATTATTTTATGGATAAATTTCTTCATATTTGGAAAACAAAGTTAGTGTTTTATTTTTTATCAAATAATAATTAACAATAATTTATGTCATTGTTACTCGATATAATTATTTTGAGAGTAATGATAGGTAGTAATTTCTTTTTCCATACAAACCAAATATAAAAACTCATCATTGTCGAATGATAATCAATACATTACGATTAATTATTTACACCGCTTTTAAGAAATACTTGTTCTCCACCATCATGCCGTTATTTTCTTTATCCGTGGTAGGGCTTTCATATGGACCACTATCATTAAAGAATTCAACATGGTAGATGTACCCCTTAACCTTGGTTGGTAACGTTACATTATATTTAACCACATCTTCGTATTTTAAAACCAGCGCATCGTGAAATCTAAATGAGCGAAATGGTAATATATCCCTATAAGCTTTTATAAGTTGTTTTTCATTTTTGGTCATCACCTCATAAAATTCACCCTTATTAACATTTGCCGTCATTTTAGCCAGTTCCTTGGCTTTTTGTACATCATACCCACTGTCTTTGTATATGGTGCAAGCTTGTGCTACCGTCAGTCTATGATTATTTAAAGTGGAGTTGTATAATTTTTTCGCTTTGCCTCTCGATATTGCTCGGTTGCTCATTAATGATTGGTATACATTCATAGCGTTGTTTGTTTTTAAAATGCTATCCACAATTTGTGGGTTGGCACCTGTTAGGTCCACACTAACATACTTTAGTGGGATGATGGAGCGCATCTTTGTTGGGAGCTGGGTCAAAGGATTGTACTCCCTGTTTTTAATTTCTTTAAATTTATAAATATGTCCATCGGTCAATAGATAAACCAGCGCATTGGTCATCTTATTCTTAATGACCTTGCGACCATTATTAAATGCTAAAACGTCACCATTATCCAGTGCCTTGTAAGTAGATTTAATGACTTCATCTAACCATTCTAATTCATCATTATCAAGTAATATTGATTGTTGCTTACACCGCTTTATAATGGCTCGTTTGCCGTTTCTAATACGGTTCTTATCCACATTTAATTCCTGATACAAATCATAATCATAGAAAAGTTCATATAACTTGATTTCTCTCTCAATTTCAGATGATAATATGTTATTGGTAACCTTATGACTAGCATATAACATTTGCCAATCATTAATCATATGGATATGAGCTGTTAATACCTCTTCTGTATGGTCATCTTTATACAACATTTTGGCACTACACTGCTGTTGGCTGGATAGTTGCTCATGGTAAAAAGTAGTATCACTGTTAACCCTTAAGAATAGGTCCATACATTTATAATACTCATTTGGGCGCATTCTTTTATTATCTAATTTTTTAACCAGCTTTTCGGCATTGGATATTTTTATTAGATAAGTAGTCAGGTATTCCAAGGCAAGTTTGGTATTATATTTCCCTTTTTCTTTAAACTTAAGGCTGTGTTTAGTAGTTAAATAAGAATTATACAACTGTGTTTCATCCAATTCAATAAGGTTCTTGATTCTACTTTTAAATGGTATTTTGTTTTCATTTATAACAAAGCTCTCATCTTCATTTTCATAGGCACTTATTTCGAACCCATAACGCTCTAGAACTTCATATATAACAGCTTCATTATATAGCTGGTAATCATACACCACATTTAATATTGGAGCCAATATAACAGCCCTATTGATATATAAATGTCGTGTTATTTGCGGATAACCACTGACTTCTGAATAATAAGTAATACCATCTAGAGTTGAATTCCAATAGTCAGCCTCAACGGAATATCTATCAATGGCTTTGTTAACTTGATTTAAAGTTATTTGGGGGTTTGCGACCAAGCCACTCTTGCCCTTGGTGTATGGCGCAGTTGCGTTAACAAAAAGCGCATCATGGATATTAGCTCGGCACCTACCATATCCCTGTGCCACATTATTAACATTAATCTTGTATGCTTCATTCGCTTGTTCGCTGATAATACATACACTACAGTCTTTTAGGATGTCAAATCCAGCGAAATAACTGCTGGATAGAAAAATAACATCCGTTTCTTCATACAGGTCCTCATCCAACTTTAATCCACGGTCATATGGCTTTAGCTTGATGTCCAAAGTTTGACCGACTAAGTTCTTTACACGCAATCCTGTAAAGGATTTATGGAAGTTGATGTTATTGGTAAAGCAAATCACCAACCGTCCTTTTAGATGCTGGTTTTGGATAAATTGCTTTGCATCTTTTAAATCGCTGGATAATTGAATTTTCTTAATCGGCTGATTCTCTCTTATAAGCTTATAAAAATCAACATTCTTATCTGTTGGAACATCTAAAAAGTTATAGTTGGGTGTTGCGGTGGAGAGCTTAAATACAGCTTCCCATTCATTATAAACCAGTTCCAGAAACTGCCCAAGCTCTATACGATAATCACTGTCAACAGTAAAGGCATGTATTTCATCTATAAATACAGGAATTTTAATTATATCATTATATAACGTCCTGTTTTCATTTCTAATCTTTAATAGTTGATTGGGTGTTGTGCTTATTATTATGTTATCGTATATGTTGGAATAGTCATTCCAATCTTTCCATTGGTCCTTACTATTGCTGTACATAAATAACTGCTTTGCACTATCATACTTCCCTCGGTTGAGTTCTTTGCTCTGAATCATGCCCACATTTGGGCTAACGATTAAGCAATGACCTTTAGTATAATTTAAAAGTGCGGTTGTACCACCAATTCCAGTGGACCCTTTTATGATATAGGTGTTATTGGTGAAGTCGGTAATCGCATCCAGTGCCCTACCGCTTACGTATTTTGTGTTAAAGTATATTTCATTAACCTCAGCTTCATAATTAAACATTATTGGTTATAGGTATTCGGACTGCTTTATACTTTACCTTTCTTAAAAGTTTAGTATATTTATTAGAGAGCAATCTCAGCCTAACCACCTACACTCCGTATTGTAGGACTTTTATTGGCTAGTTAGTTATGAGGCTTTCGCCTAAAGAGCTTGGTGAATTTTAAAAAGCGATTTACTAAGCTCTTATAACGCTATGACAGGACCATATGATTGGCACATAGTTCCTTTAAGCGTTTTAGGGTTTGATAACGAACTGATGTAACCGTATTATACATCTTTTTGTTATCGGTGGGTGGCAACGGATGAATTACATTTAACCAATTTGTTTTCAATTGGTGAAATGCATCCTTCTTGTTACGATTAGTGTTCAGGATATCCAGTAATACAATGGCTTCCTTTCTTTGATTTACAGACAGGTTGGATAACTCACAGGTTAAGACCCATTTGGATGGATGAGGTTTTTTGTTCATAATAATTTAGAGCTATTTGGGGTTGCCCTTCATTAGTAATTATACTAAAGAATCAAAAAAAGTCAATAGCAAAATACATTTTTACGAATATTTAATTAAATGCTAGTTTTTGTTAAATTATATTAACTAAATCAGTTATTTTGATAAATATTCATTAATAGCATAAATACTAATAAGTAACACCAATTTGATTATTGGATGCCATGTGGCATCCATTTTCTTTGTTGCTAAATCGAACAAACCCAGTATTAGTATAGGTTACGAGAAGATTTACAGGTAGCGTCATTAACTTTATTCTTTATAGTAATACTGGTTTAGGATGTACCCAATTTGTTAATTAATATTCGTAATTTATGTAATGAAGTAAAACAAATGGGTATTAAATAAGAAACCTTTGATTTCTGCTTAAAAACAATGGTTAAAGGAATTTATTAGGTATAGTCGTTAACTATTAATAATATGGAAATAGCTTAAGACCTACTACTCCATTTACTAAATATACTATTGGGGTTTTGCTGAGTGTGTAATTTGGTTCAAATACCCATATTTATTCGGTTAATCATACTTCACTTCCTTTTATTACTACCATTACATTGTTTGCTGAACTCATCTTGTTCTGCTCCTAACGGAAATAAAACATAGTACCACAAACAGTTTAAATAATATCGGATTATGCGAAACCAGCGTGGGTATTTCAAATTTTTTTTAATCATTTGTTATATGATTGTTGTACGTTATAAATTTTAATTATTTTAATATATTATTAATCAACAATTTAAATATATACTTTCTTGCCCTTTAACATCGGCAAAATCAAAATCTGGATAATCTAGATTTTTATAGAATTCTTCTCTGGTATTAATAATGGTTTGCTCAATTTCATCGTCTTTATCAAAATAATCGATTACTTGTTTTATATTGTCAATACCATAAACCTTTAGATCATTGACTATAGCGGCTTCTTTAGCATTTTGGCTTGGCAATATAAATCCTTTAAATCCTTCTTCTCTGGCTTTAATGGCAATGGGTAAAGCCCCTTTTATGGGTTGCAGACTTCCATCAAGTGATAATTCACCCATAATTAGAAAGTCTCCCAAATTATCTGCCTGAATTTGTTTGGATGCTGCCAGAATGCCGACCGCTAATGTGAGATCATAGGCAGATCCTTCCTTTCGTAAATCGGCTGGTGCCATGTTTATGGTAATCTTTTTTCCCGGGATCTTATATCCATTGTTTTGAAGGGCAGCAGCAATTCTGTAGTTACTCTCTTTGATAGCGTTATCTGGTAATCCCACTAGATGGTAACCAATTCCTCCATCAACATTTACTTCAACCGTAATAGTCGTAGCTTCTACGCCAAAAACAGCACTTCCATAAACCTTTTTGAGCATAAATTTTTGATTTGGATAAATGTAAGAAAATTAGATCAATCCATGTTACTGATGAATTCCAATGATCTTCGCTCGTTGTAATATATGTTGTTATTCTGAAAAAATCCGACATGACCACCATACTTGGGCATTTCCAGAAATAAATCTGCATTGCTTTTAGCTTCTTTTACTGGAAAACATTCCGGTGATAAAAAGGAATCATCCAAGGCATTTAAGATTAGAGTCGGAACTTTAATGCCTGGAAGAAATTGAAGACTGCTGCTTTTCTCATAATAATCTATAGCATCTTCAAATCCGTGTGCTTTAGATGTATACACATCATCAAAATCCTTCAAGGTTTTAATAGTATCTATTTCTTCAACCGAAATGATCTCCGGAAACTGTTTTTGCTTTAGTCTTAATCTGGCAATAAGGTATTTTTTAAACCGATCGGCATAAAGGATATTCTTAAATGTGTGCAACTCCAGACACGACCCATATAAATAGCAGGGAACAGAAACTGCTACAGCTCCTTTAATCTGCTTTGGAACAATGCGATCCTCACCTAAATATTTCAAGGTTACATTGCCACCAAGACTAACGCCTTTTATGTAGATTTCTGAATAATGCATAGTATTGATAATATGTTTTATTACCTCATCCAGATCATCAGTAGCTCCTGAATGATAAGACCTGTATTTTAAGTTTGGTTCTCCACTACAGCCTCTAAAATTAACACAAACAGCA
>JABDLV010000115.1 GCA_013001815.1 Bacteroidia bacterium | reverse complement strand
AAAGGATGCTCAATTAAGTCAAATAAAAGTTCGGTAGGAACGTTTATAAAGCCGTAAACCGGGTCATTGATTATTTTTTTCTTATTCAAGGCAATAGAAAGTATTTGATCTCGATATTATAGATACTTTTGAAGCTACAAATTTGCAATTATTTATGGATAAAACGAGTATACTTTGGGCAGATGATGAAATTGATTTATTGAAACCCCACATTTTATTTTTAGAAGAAAAGGGATTTGAAGTTGTAACCGTAAATAATGGTGATGATGCTATTGAGCAAGTAAGCAGCAATAATTTTGACATAATATTTTTAGATGAGAATATGCCCGGTAAGTCTGGGTTAGAAACATTAGATAAAATAAAATCACTAAAGCCCGAAATACCAGTGGTGATGATTACCAAAAGTGAAGAGGAATCTATAATGGAAGAGGCAATTGGTAGTAAAATAGCAGACTATTTAATTAAGCCTGTTAATCCTAATCAAATACTTTTAACAGTTAAGAAAAATTTAGATACTAGACGATTAGTAAGTGAACGAGCCAGTTCAAACTACCAGCAAGAGTTTAGAAACATTGGCATGGCCTTGGGAGACAGAATGTCTCATGAGGAGTGGGCAGATATTTATAAACGGTTAATTTATTGGGAACTGGAATTAGAAAAATCGAATGACCCAAGCATGTATGAAATACTAACCACTCAGAAGAAAGAGGCAAATAAGCAGTTTGGTAGATTTATTGAAGACAATTATGAAGATTGGCTGCAAAACCCAGAAGATGATGCACCGGTGTTATCCCATAATGTTTTCAAAAGGAAAATTGTACCCGTTATTGAGTCTACTGATGATCCGGTTTTTTTAATTCTGATTGATAACTTAAGATTAGATCAGTATAAAATCCTAAAAAATGCATTTGGAAATTATTTACGATTAAACAGTGAGGAGACTTATTTTGGAATTTTGCCAACCGCTACACAGTATGCGCGGAATGCGTTTTTTGCAGGTTTAATGCCAAAGGATATAGAAAAGAAATATCCAAAGCTATGGTTGAATGATGAAGATGAAGGAGGTAAAAACTTGCATGAGGAAGAGCTTTTAGGGGAGTTACTGAATCGATTGCAGTTAAAAATTAAATACAGCTACAATAAAATCACTAACCTGAAACACGGTAAAGAACTGGTTGATCAAATACCTTCACTTTTTTCTAATGAACTTAATGTTATTGTCTACAATTTTGTTGATATGCTTTCGCATGCAAGAACAGAAATGCAAATGATTAAAGAACTGGCTCAGGATGAGTCTGCTTATCGTTCTCTTACACTTTCTTGGTTTGAGCACTCACCACTTTATGAGTGTATCAAGCAAATTGCAGAAAAACCGGCAAAAATAATTATTACCACAGACCATGGCAGTATTCGTGTGAATGAACCATCTAAAATTATTGGGGATAAAAACACCAATACTAATTTAAGGTACAAGAATGGTAAAAATTTAAATTACGACAAGAAGGATGTTTTTGAAGTGAGAAAACCGGAGGATGCACTATTGCCAAAAACACATGTTAGCTCATCTTATGTATTTATAAAAGAGGATTTGTTTTTCGCTTATCCGAATAATTATAATTACTACGTGAATTATTACCGAGATACATTTCAGCATGGTGGTATATCATTAGAGGAGATGATTATACCCTTGATAACATATTCAACAAAATAAATATTAAGATATTAGCTCTTAATGGAAAGCAAATTGGTTTATAAAAACCTGGATGAACTGCCCGTTGTAGCTGAAAAAATTCTGAATTTTGCCAATGGCTGCAAGGTATTTGCCTTTTATGGTGAATTAGGTACTGGAAAAACTACCATAATTAAAGCAATTTGTGAGTATCTTCACGTAACAGACCAAACAAGTAGCCCATCATTTAATATTCTGCATGAATATGTAACTCAAAATAATACTCCCATTTACCACTTCGATTTTTATCGGATTAAAAATCTAAACGAAGTATACGATTTGGGGTTTGAGAATTACATTAATGGAGAAAATTATTGTTTTATAGAATGGCCACAGAATATGGAGCAATTGTTGGATGTGAAAAATGTTAAAATTGAAATTAATGTTGAGGATGAACAAAGAGTCCTAATGCTGAGCTTATGAAAAAATCATCACAAAAATCTAGCATTTCAGAATTAGTTCAATCGGCAATTATGCAGCCGCAAGAAAAAATGCAGGAGGTTGCTAAAAGCAGTAAGCAGTTATTTGTTGGCATACCAAAAGAAATTGCATTTCAAGAAAAACGTGTTCCATTGGTTCCTGAATCGGTAGCTTTATTGGTAAATAATGGTCACCAGGTATTAATAGAAGCCAATGCCGGTGAACATGCAAATTATTCTGATACCGATTATAGCGAAGCAGGTGCACAAATAGCATATAGTACAGAAGCGGTTTATAAAGCTGATTTGATTTTAAAGATTGAACCACCTTCAATGAAAGAGGTGGAGTTAATGCAAAACAATCAAACACTGTTTAGTATTCTACTCATAAGTATGCAGCCCAAAGACTTTATTAAGAATATGAGTAAGAAAAGAATTACAGCTTTAGCTTATGAGTATTTAAAAGATGAGACATCAATTAGACCTGTAATTCAGGCTATGGGAGAGATTGTTGGCAGTACTTCTATATTAATTGCTTCTGAATATTTAAGTAATAGCACAAGTGGAAAGGGTACGTTGCTGGGAGGAGTTATTGGAATACCTCCAGCCGAAGTAGTAATTCTTGGTGCAGGTACCGTGGGTGAAAGTGCTGCAAGAACAGCAATGGGATTGGGTGCAAAAGTAAAAGTGTTTGATGACTCATTATTCCGCCTGAGAAAATTAAGAGATAAATTAGGAACCAATGTTTATACGTCAACTATATCTCCTAAAACATTATTAGATGCGTTGAAGAGAGCAGATGTTGCCATAGGTGCAACGTTTAGTAGAAGAGGAAGAACTCCCTGTTTGGTTACAGAAGAAATGGTTAGTGCAATGAACTATGGTTCCGTAATTGTTGATGTGAGCATTGACCAAGGTGGTTGTTTTGAAACCTCAGAAGTAACCACACATACAGATCCGGTATTTAAAAAATACGGTGTAATTCATTATTGCGTTCCTAATATTGCTTCTCGTGTTTCCAGAACTGCATCACAAGCGTTAAGCAATATTTTTACGCCAATATTATTGGCTATTGGAGAGGAAAGTGGTTTTGATGAAATGCTTTGGACTGATAAACATGTGCGAGACGGAGTTTACTTATATAAAGGGACTGTAACGAATCAGTTTGTAAGTGATATATGTCAACTACCGTTTAGAGACTTAGATTTGCTAATGGCAAGCAGGTTTTAGTTTTTATCTTTTTTTCTGCGCTTAAGTTCTTCAATTAAGATAACTAGTTCTTTTCCCATTTGTCCGGATATGGAGGTGTTTTCTTTCGCTCTTCTTAACAAGTACGGCATAACTGATTTAACCGGACCATAAGGCACATACTTAGTTACATTGAATCCATTAACGGATAAATTAAAACTAATGTGATTGCTCATCCCAAGCAATTGAGAAAAATATACTCGCTCATCATTCTTTTTTATTTTATTCTCATACATCAACTTCAATAGTTTCATGCAACTCACTTCGTTGTGTGTTCCGGCACAAAACCAAATGTCATTTAAATTGCCCACGCAATACTTTATGGCCAAGTCATAATCGGTATCACTTCCTTCTTTTGTTGCTTGTATGGGGCTTGGGTAATTGTTTTGTGCTGCGCGTTCTCTTTCTTTTTCCATGTAAGCACCGCGTACTAATTTCAAACCAAGAATATAATTGTTGTCTTTAGCATGTTGATGGCATTTTTTAATAAAATCTAATCGGTCTTTTCTATACATCTGTGCCGTATTGTACACAATTGCCCGGTCCTTATTGTACATAATCATCATTTCATTAGCCAAATCATCAATTGCGTCTTGTATCCAACTTTCTTCTGCATCAATAAAAAGTTTCACATTGTTAGTTGCAGCCAAAGAACACAATTGATTCACTCTTTCTTTAAATTTTTGCCAGGCAATATTTTCGCTTTCGCTTAATTGAGCATTTGAACTTGCTTTTTCTAGCAATATGTTTGATGCAATGCCGGAGGGTTTAAAAACACAAAACGGAATCCGGTCATCTCCATTTGCTTTATTAATATTTCGCAGTAATTCTTCTACCACACCATCAAAAGCCGCTTCATCTTCAGTTCCTTCTACAGAATAATCTAGAATGCTACCAATGCCTTGTTTGTAAATTCTGTTAATAGTATGCTCGCAATCATCAATTGTTTCTCCACCACAAAATTGTTTAAATATGGTAGCCTTAATGATGCCATTAATAGGAAGGTGTAAAGAAAATGCGGTATTAACCCAAAAAGGTGTAATGGAAACTAACCAATTGCTGTTTATAGCTCTAAATAACCAATAGGATTGCCTTAATTCATTATTAGTTTTTCCCAAGAATGCATTTTTGGTATTTTTAAATGAAATAGAGTTTCCCGTACTCATTGGTTAATTTTTGCCAAATATAAGAAAGCAATAAATAGCATTTAAATGTATTTATATTTGTAGAGATTGAGCTGAAATCAAGAAATAAATGAGCCAGATTAAATTATTTGACCATATGATTAGCGTTGGAATAACCGCAAAGAATGCTTTAAGTGCATTCGATACATCAGCGTATTCAACTATTTTTTGTTTAGTTGATGAGAATACGGAAAAGCATTGCCTTCCTGTATTCAAAGAGAATTTTAAAGGTGATTTTCAAATTATTTGTATAGCAAGTGGAGAAGAGAACAAAACATTTGAAACATGTACTGAAATTTGGAGGCAATTATTATCTAATGGAGCAAACAGAGAATCATTATTAATTAATCTTGGTGGCGGTGTTATATGTGATACTGGAGGATTTGTAGCAGGTAATTTTAAGCGTGGAATTTCTTTCGTAAATATTCCAACAACATTGCTTGCCATGGTTGATGCTGCCATAGGAGGGAAGACAGGAGTAAATGTCGATTCGTTAAAAAACCAAATAGGCAGTTTTGAATTTCCGGAAGTTGTGTATGTAATGCCTGAATTTTTAAATACGTTGACTGAACAAGAATTAAAGCAAGGCTATGCAGAAATATTAAAGCATGCATTAATTGCGGATTTTGATTTGTGGCAAAGTTTAAAATCTGAGAATGTTGATTTTGCTACGGATGAAAATCTACTTGCAAAATCAATTAGAATAAAAACAAGCATTGTGGAGGAAGACCCGGAAGAAAAAGAAAAAAGAAAACTATTGAATTTTGGTCACACCATAGGACATGCCATTGAATCTTGGTCGCAAAATAACTCTGAGGCAGCTTTATCTCACGGAGAAGCTGTTTCCATTGGCATTATTGCTGAATCATTTTTGTCATACAGAAAATCAAACATTTCATTTGATGAGTTAAAAGAGATATGTGATACCGTTTACCTGTATTTTAATCCGGTTTACCTGGCAGAAGATAAATTGGGTGAAATTATTGAGTTGATGCAGTACGATAAGAAGAATAAAAATGATGAAATAAATTTTACTCTTTTAAAGAATATTGGCATTGGTATAATTGACCAAACTGCTAGCAAGGAATTAATTCTTGAGTCTTTAGAGTTCTACAAAACCTTTCCTGATAGAAATTATATAGCGCAAAAATGATACTTCGTTTAAGAAATTTAAAGAGAAGCATTTTTACAGAGCTAGCAATTCCTGCTTCAAAAAGCATAAGCAATAGATGTTTAATTATTCAAGCTCTTTCTGATAAAGAATTTGAAATAAGAAATCTTGCTCCAAGCTCAGATACTATTTTAATGAAAGATGCGCTATCTAATGATGGATCAGAATTAAATCTGCAAAATGCAGGCACAACTTTTCGTTTTCTAACCGCTTATATGTCGTTAGTGGGAAGAGAAGTAACACTAACAGGAACTGATGATATGAAAAGAAGACCTATCGGCCCATTGGTTGATGCTTTAAAGCAATTAGGTGCAAGTATTGATTACTTAGAAAAGGAAAATTATCCTCCAATCAAAATTAATTCGAACAAATTGCATGGATTTAAGGCGAGCGTAAGTGCAAATATTTCCTCACAATATGTGAGTGCACTTTTATTAATCGCCCCATGTTTACCCAATGGATTAGAGTTAGAGTTGAAGGGTGAAATACTTTCAAGGCCCTATTTGGAAATGACCATTGCATTAATGAAGGAATATGGAGTAGAGGTGGCGTGGAATAGTAATACATTAATGGTGCAACCACAAAAGTACATTGCTAAGAATACGGTAATAGAAGGTGACTGGTCTTCTGCTTCTTACTGGTATGGTTTGGCAGCTCTTAGTGATGAAGCAAAAATCACTTTAAAAAACTTAAGCACTAAAAGTGTGCAAGGAGATAAGGTAGTTGCTGAAATGATGAAGGAATTTGGAGTGGATACGATAGAAAATGGAGACTTGGTAATCAAGAAAGCCAAAGATTTTAAACCAAAAGAGAATTTGAGTTTTGATTTTAGACAGTATCCTGACCTGGCCCTTACAGTTGCTGTTGTAGCAGCAGGATTAGGTGTTAATTGTGAGCTTACCGGCTTACATGCCTTACCAATTAAAGAAAGTGATCGCTTGCAAGCTGTTTGCACTGAGCTGCAAAAGCTGGAGTATGATTGCAGTATTATTAATGATAATGCACTTCAAGTGAAAGCATCTAAACCCATATTAGAGCCAAAGGAATTGGTTAATACCTATCATGACCATAGAATAGCATTGGCCTTTTCATTATTAAATTTTGAGCACAGGTATTTAGAAATTGAAGAGCCGGATGTAATTAATAAATCTTACCCAAATTATTGGAATGATTTGAAAGAAGCGGGATTTGATTTGAAGTTTTACGATTAGAACTCATATCTAATCTGCAGCTTCACTTTTGATCTAGAGTTGCCATTAATTTCTTCCAAACCGGAGCTAATTAATTCTTTATTGGTAAAATCAGTTCTTTCATAACGCGCCCAAACATCAATGTTTCTATTAACTGAGTATTTCACATTGAAATAGGTTCTTACTCCGGTATCAAAAAAACTTGGAATGGCATAACTGTAAAGAATATCATTTTCAAACGCATATAATCTGCTGTCAAAACTATCAGAGTCAAATAGGGCATAACGAGCTGTAAAAGAAAGCGGACTACTGAACGGTTTGTAGATTACATCCTGGTAAATCAAATAACCTTTTTCTGGTCTTTCTTCTTCTCTGTTTACAAAAGCATATTCAATTCTATTTCTAAGCGTAACACTATTTGAAACTTTGTAGCTTACATGAAAACGGATATTGTTTTGTGCTTTTGTTACTAAATAATCTACAGGTACATCTTTATTGGTGTTATCTTCTTTGGTTTGGTTTTTATGCCGGATATACATTTGAAATTTTTTATTTGGCCTATAGTATAACTGCGTGGTATATTCTGTACCGCTACTCGGACCGTCAACACCAAAGCGCAACCAGGGGTAACTAAACATATCAAAGTAACCTGAAAGCGTTAATTCTCTGTTCAGTTTTAATTGATAACCCAAGTAGGTTCCAACTTCATTGTTAAAGTCGGATTCACGCAGTGGGTTGGATGTATTTGTAATGTAATCTCTTTCATAATTACGGTAAGCAAAAGAAAAAGATAAATTTCTATCTACGCTTAATAGCAAACCATGCAGTTGTGCAATGGCTTTGTTGTCAGAGCGGGCAACTTCACCAAAAAAGTTGAAATTGTTTACCAGGTAATTGTAGTCTAATGATAAATTGCTGAAACTCTTGCCTGTAAATTCATACTGAGAATAAATTTGATTTCGTTCTGCCACATTACCACCAAACTCGGTGTAATGTCCTAACAAGCCAACATGAAAGTTTTTTCGTTTGTATTTTATATATCCACCAACTAAAGACTCTTGCACAGACTTGCGATCTTCTAATTCAGATTCTGTTCTATGAAAACCGCTTTCTTGAAATGATGAAAATTCAGAAGCCTCATCATTTAAGGTATCTATAACGGTAATATTTGCATCCAAATCTCTTTGCGAAGCAAATACATCAAATTGAAAATTGTTTACTTGAGTGCTAAGAGCAATTCCTCTTTTAAAGAAGTATTCATTCAATGATGTGTAAGCATTAATTCCATTTCCGTTCTTTTTAATTAACACTCCACCGGCAGATTTACCAAAAGCTAAACCCGTCCACATAGATAATCCTTGACCGTATTCTAATTTATAATCACCAAGAGCAACTTTTTTAAATACACTTATATCTTTTAAGTATATGTGTGCAGAGTAAAAATCAAATCCATCTTTTCTGTTTCCTTCAAAAAATTCTTCACCGGCATCTTTTTCGGCAGTTACTCCCCATTTTATTTTGTTGTTATAATTAAAGCGATAACGTGTAAATAATTTCCATGGGTTGCCTAAATAGGCTGAACTTGCATTCGGATCATCTTGGTTCAGATAACCTTTCTGATCTTCTAAAACTCTTTCTCCGCGAATAACTATTTGATTATTTCCTTGGTCGAATATTTGATGAAAAGAAGGGAGTGTGCTCACAGAAGCATCTGATACTTTAACAAAAGGAGTGAAACGATCAATAGTGCTAGATCTAAATCCTTTTATGGTTTGCAGTTCTTCCAGGCGAATTAAGTTTCCATGCTTTTCAATGTGGTTTAGTAGGCTATTTATCTGAAAGTCATTTAATATCCCCAGCTCTCTAAGTTCTTCTTCGTCTGTATTATTAAGATTGATTGGGTTTTTAAGGTAAGGCTCCAATTTTTCATACAATTCATTTATGTCAACATTTTCATCCAGGTCTTCTGCAAGCTGTTCTATTTCTTCTTCGGTCTGATTGTTTATTCCTTCTGATTTTTTTTCTTGAGCAATCAAGCTTTTCACTGAAAGAAAAAACAAAGAAAATATGATTGTGCTGTATAAAATTCTTCGCATGTTTTCAGCTAATTGAAAGTGTAAAACATGGAAACCGATGGGGTGAACCCTAAATCTTGTTGGTACTTAGATGCAACATCTACATTAAACTTTGAAAATTTATATCCTACACCAAATCCGTATTCAAAATCATTGCTGTGTATACCGCCTCTTATGTGCAGGTCTTCAATAATGGTGTAGTCAAATCCAAATTTTAAAATGGCATCATTATCAAAGTCTTTTTCAATTTCAGAAACCAAATGCACTTTTTCTGATGCTTTGTATGTAAGTGCAAACTTTGCAATGCCGGGCAATTCTTCTTCTGTGGTTTCGGTATCAATTACCGAGCGAGTGGGGTTGTATAAATGAAATGCTGAACTTAATTTAGGACTAAATGTAGTTTGTAATCCAATTTCAGCAGTAACGGTACCGGCATTTCCTTTAGGTTCTGATATGCTAATTTGATGGTAATTTAATCCAACTCCTACAGAAACGTTTTCACTTAATTTTTTGCCATAAGCCAAACCAAATGCAGACTCGTTGTATAAGCTGTAACCGAAGTAGTTTACATTTACAGCAAACGTTCCATATTTATCAGTAGGAATAGCCAAGGCCATTCCAGAGTTTTGCAATTCACTAATACCGTATGGCAACTCAGTATACCAACCTAGTTGAACTTTGTTAATGGATGACAAACCAGCTTGGTTGTTCCATGCAGACCAAATATTATTATTGGTTATGGAAATGCCGGCCATTGCATTTGATTCTGCACCCGCAGGTAATTTATCTGTACCTGCAATGGATGGTGCTGCAATTAAAATTGAACTAGTAAGTAGGGCAAGTATAAATTTATACACCGGGTTTTATTGATTTGTTTGCTTGGTTTACTTTTTCTTTCAATTCTTCTTTGTATTCTTTTAATCTGTCTGCCACTTTGGTATCATAAGTGCCAATGATCTGTGCTGCTAATATTCCCGCATTTTTTGCCGCATTTACTGCTACAGTTGCCACAGGTACACCATTAGGCATTTGCACAATAGAAAGAAGTGAATCCCATCCATCAATAGAGTTGCTAGATTTAACCGGCACGCCTATTACAGGTAAAGTTGTGAGAGATGCAACCATTCCGGGTAAATGTGCTGCTCCGCCTGCACCGGCAATAATTACTTTTAAGCCACGGCTGTCTGCCGATTTAGCATACTCAAACATTTTTTCAGGTGTGCGATGTGCTGAAACAATTTCAATTTCATATTCTATTTGCATTTGGTTCAACAACTCTGCTGCATCGTTCATCACATTCATGTCAGAATCGCTACCCATAATAATACCAATGATTGCTTTGCTCATTTGCTTTTATTTTGAAATTATTTTAATGGTGTTTTTTAATTCGTCTGCAATTTTCATTGCCTCCTTTAAGTTTTCATTCGTAATGGTAACGTGTCCCATTTTTCTAAAGGGTTTGGTCGTTTTCTTGCCATACAAATGAACATGTACTCCTGACATCTTCATGGCATCATTTAAGCCAACGTAATCTGCATCTCCTGTGTATCCATCTTCTCCGAGTAAATTTAACATAACTGATGGACAATACATATTTGTATCACCTAAATTTAAACCAAAAATGCAGCGCAAATGTTGGTCGTATTGTGAGGTGAAGTTAGCTTCTATGCTTTGATGCCCGCTGTTATGAGGTCTTGGCGCAATTTCATTTACTAATAATTCGCCTTTTTTAGTTAAGAATAATTCTACGGCTAAAATTCCAACCATTTCAAAAGACTTAATTACTTGTCTGGCCAGGGCGATTGCCTGGTTTGAAATTTCCTCTGAAATGTTGGCTGGTGATACTAAATAGTCTAAAAGATTAGCCTCATCATTAAACACCAATTCAACCGGATCATAGTGTCGTACTTCCCCTATTGTATTTCTTGCAACAACAACTGATAGTTCTTTATCAATATCCACTAACTCTTCAATTATGCTAGGTTCAGTAAATGCAATGCTACTATCACTTGCACTGCTTAATTTTTGAACACCGCGCCCGTCATATCCAAATTTTCTTAATTTTTGAATTACAGGGAACTGACTATTTTCAATATCGTTGCTATTATCAACCAATTTAAATGGGCTGGTTGGTATTTTGTTGTTTTGATAAAATTGTTTTTGTAGGCCCTTGTCTTGAACCGTTTTTATAATGTTTGGTTGCGGATAAACATGGACTCCTTCTTGTTCTAGTTTAATCAGTGCATCCACATTTACATGTTCAATTTCAATGGTTAAAACATTAACGTTTTTTCCAAATAAATAAACAGTATCAAAATCATTAAAGTTGCCTTGTGTAAAATAGTGAGCGTAAGCTTTTGCCGGAGCATCTGAGCTAGGGTCTAAAACATGACACTCAATATTGTAATCTGCTGCTTTTTGCAACAGCATTTTTCCTAATTGACCACCACCTAAAATGCCAAGCTTTTCATTGGCAGGTAAAAAATTACTCATTGTTTAACACTCGGTTTTGAAGGTTGACAAGTATAGCAAATTTACGTCTTTGTGCGGCTTTCTAGCCCCATTTACAAGTTTCACATATATTAAGTAATTTAGACTTCCTCGCTAGGGGAAATTTAACAGCTAACTAATTGATAATAGGAATTTTATGCCGGAAGTGAAAGATGTGGTTGAGGTACATGGTAAGACATTTGAGAAGAAATTAGATGCTTCTGAAATTAATGCCAAAGTAAGCGCAATTGCTGAAAGTATAGCTAAAGATTATGCTGATAAGAACCCGATTTTTATTGCTGTGCTTAATGGTGCATTTATGTTTGCTTCTGATTTATTGAAGCAATTACCTTTTAACTGCGAAATAGCCTTTATTAAATTGGCATCCTATTCCGGTACTCAATCTACAGGTCAGGTAAAGAATTTAATAGGGTTAAATCATCCTATTAAAGACAGGCACATTATTATTATTGAGGATATAGTTGATACGGGTGAAACAGCAGTTCATTTAATGAATGAATTGCAAAAAGCAAATCCAGCTAGTATTAGTATGGCCACTTTCTTATGCAAACCGGATGCAATGGTGCAAAAAGTAACCCCAAAGTATGTTGGTTTTGAAATTCCACCTGACTTTGTTATTGGTTACGGATTAGATTATGACGGGCTTGGCAGAAACCTGCCACATATATATGAATTGATTAAACAAGATTAAAACCTACAACATGTTAAACATAGTATTGTTCGGACCTCCGGGCGCAGGAAAAGGAACGCAATCACAAAAACTTATTGAGAAGTATGGATTAATTCACCTTAGCACAGGTGATATGTTGCGTAAAGAAATAAGTGAAGGCACAGAACTTGGAATGAAAGCGAAAAGTATAATGGACCAAGGAATTTTAGTGCCCGATGAAGTAGTAATAGGAATAATAAATTCTAGAATTGATTCTGAAAGCGGTGCTAACGGTTTTATTTTTGATGGATTTCCAAGGACTATACCACAAGCAGAAGCTTTGGATGATTTATTGCAAACCAAGGGCACTGAAATAACAACCATGCTTGCCTTAGAAGTAGATCAGCAAGAATTAGTGAAACGATTGTTGTTAAGAGGGGAAGCAAGTGGTCGTTCTGACGATGCTAACGAAGAGGTAATAAGCCAGCGTATTGCAGAATATGAAGATAAGACCGCACCATTAGCCAAATATTACAATGACCAGGGAAAATATAATGGAGTAAAAGGTATGGGAACTGTTGATGAAATATTTTCAAATCTTTGTAAAGAAATTGATGGCTTGACAGAAGTTAATTAAGTTGAATCTTTTTCAATGTTTTGAACTTGGTATGAAAAGTTTATTGGTAAGTGTTTTGTTGTTGGTTGTCTGCAATGCTTCTTTTGGGCAGTCCGGTATTTTTGAGGTTCACTCTAAAACGGTAAATGTAGGTATTGAATTAGGTCAAAATTATTCTTCCTTAAGAGGTAACGAAGTTGTTTGTGATGAATATTATGCAACATTTAAATTTAGTGGTGGATTAAGTGCCGAATATATTATCTCAAATAGAGTAAGTGTTAAATCTAGTTTTTTGTATTCAGTTAAGAATACAACTAGTAAAGGGAAATTTGCCGCATTTAGTGTAGGTTGGACTTATATAGGACAATCGAGGGCTGCATTTAGATATAAGTATTTAGAAATACCAGTTGTTGCCAGAACTGTTATAGCAAATAATCCTAATATTTCATTAGATCTAGGAATGTATTACGGCCATTTGTTAAAGGCTGAAGTAGAAGATTTAGATGTTGATTACCGGGGGAACCCGAGGGATATCACTAAAGAATATAAGACCGGTGAAGTTGGATTCGTAGGTGGGTTAAGTATGGTAGTACCAATTAGTAATAAATTAGCGGGGAATGTTAGTATTCAAAATCATTTAGGTGTTTCTAACATAGTTGCTTTTAAATCAAACACTTTTGAAGCTCCAATAAGAACTAATTCTGTTCAACTGCTTGTTGGCATCTCTTTAAATTTGTCTAACAAAGATTAGGGTTAAAAATTGACAAATTAAATAATGGCCGATTCTAATTTTATTGATTATGTAAAAATCCATTGCCGTTCGGGCAAGGGCGGGGCAGGTTCTGTACATTTTCATAGAGATAGAATAACGCAAAACGGTGGGCCCGATGGCGGAGATGGTGGTAGAGGTGGACATGTAAAAGTGTTAGGCAACTCCCAGCTTTGGACTTTGCTGCATTTGAAATATCAGAAACACATTATAGCAGATAGCGGTGGCGGAGGAAAAGGTGCAATGAAAACCGGTGCAGATGGAAAAGATATTATAATAGAAGTGCCTCTTGGAACGATAGCGCGTGATGCTGAGTCGAATGAAATTGTTTTTGAAATTGAGGAACACGGACAAGAGGAAATTTTGTTAAAAGGAGGAAGAGGTGGAAAAGGAAACACATTTTTTAAAACAGCCACCAAACAAGCGCCAAAGTTTGCACAACCCGGTGAAGACCATGAAGAGGGTTGGAAAGTATTAGAACTTAAATTAATTGCCGATGTAGGATTAGTGGGATTTCCGAATGCAGGTAAATCAACTTTGCTTTCGGTAATTAGTGCAGCAAAACCGGAAATTGCAAACTATCCCTTTACTACACTGGTGCCTAACTTGGGCATGGTTTCTTATTATGATAATAAATCAATTATTGTTGCAGATATACCCGGTATAATTGAAGGTGCAGCCGAAGGAAAAGGATTGGGGCTTCGTTTTCTAAGGCATATTGAACGTAATTCAGTGCTTTTGTTTTTAATACCCGCTGATACAAAAGACTTGCAAAAAGAATTTGACATTTTAATGAATGAATTGCAGAAGTATAATCCTGAGTTAATGCATAAACGCAGAGTTATAGCCATTAGTAAATCAGATATGCTGGATGAAGAGTTAATGACAGAAATGAAGAATGAACTTCCTATAGATTTAAATAGTAATGGTTCCGTTTCACCAGTAATATTTATTTCCTCTCAATCACAATTTCAATTAAAAGAACTAAAAGTTGAGCTTTGGAAGCAATTGAATGCTTAGTACTTTAGAAAATATGGACAGAGAATTATTTGTTTTCTTAAACGGAATGAATAATTCTGTTGCGGATTGGTTAATGTATTATACCAGTGAAAAATGGGTTTGGATTCCATTCTATCTTCTTATCGTTTTATTATTATTCAGAACCTATGGTGTAAAAACCTTGTATATTATTTTGCCCATTGTTTTAGTAATTACCGGTACCGACCAAATATCTGTAATGATGAAAAATGAAATTGCACGTTATAGGCCTTGCCATAACTTAGAATTGATGGAGCTTGTGCATAAAGTAGATAACCATTGTGGTGGTAAATTCGGTTTTGTTAGTTCACATAGCGC
>JABDLV010000019.1 GCA_013001815.1 Bacteroidia bacterium | reverse complement strand
GCTTCTGCCAGTTCAAAGTGAAAGGGGTAAGATCCATTCAATAACCTTCTGCCGGTATGATATGTTTCAATTGCATAATCATACTCTTGCATGTTTATGAAATTTTTAGCCAAGGCATTAACGGTTTGCATATTTGGCTTCAGCATTTTTATTGCCTTTTCATATTGTTTTTCGGCACGTTCACGGTCACCCATCTCTTCATACAACACACCAAGGTCCACTGTTAGCTTTGGAACATTGGGGCGTTTTTTCATATGCTTCTTAATGAGTTTTTCGGCATCTGAATAGCGTTCTAATCCGGTTAAGCATTTTACATAATTGGTGTATGCACCATTTGGGTCACGCTTGTAAATTTTTTGGTAAATGGTAAGTGCTTTTTCAAATTCTCCTTGCTGAAAATAATGGTTAGCCAAACGAGCATCCTGCACATGCTTTTGTGCAAACGCATCAGTAGCAATCAGTGCAAAAACACATATAAATAAGTATGGAAGAATTTTACGCATTTCTAATTAATCATATCAAAGCCTGTGTAAGGCTGCAAGGCTTTTGGAATTTTAATTCCATCGGGGCCCTGATTATTCTCTAATAAAGCCGCCACTATACGTGGAAACGCCAGGGCGCTGCCATTTAGTGTATGAGCCAGCTCAGGTTTATTACTCCCGGAACGGTATCTTAGTTTCATGCGATTGGCCTGAAAGGTTTCAAAGTTAGATACAGAGCTAACTTCTAGCCACTTTTCCTGGGCAGCTGAGTATACTTCCAGGTCATATGTAAGGGCTGAGGCAAAGCTCAAATCGCCCCCGCAAAGCTTTAATATACGGTAGGGTAATTCTAATTCATCCAATAATCCTGCCACGTAATCTTTCATTTTTTCAATGGTATCGTAGCTATTATCGGGATGGTTTACTTGTACAATTTCCACTTTATCAAATTGATGCAATCGATTTAATCCGCGAACATCTGCTCCCCATGCTCCGGCCTCTCGTCTAAAGCAAGGTGTGTAAGCCGTAATTTTAATTGGAAGCTCATCTTCTTTCACAATCACATCTCTAAAAATATTGGTAAGCGGTACTTCTGCAGTAGGTATCATGTAGAGGTTATCTTTTTCCATATGATACATCTGTCCTTCTTTATCGGGCAGTTGTCCTGTTCCATACCCACTGTCTTCATTTACAACAATGGGTGGTTGCATTTCTCTATACCCTTCGGCAGTAGCTTTATCTAAGAAATAATTTATCAGTGCTCGTTGCAAACGCGCGCCCTTTCCTTTATACACCGGAAATCCTGCACCGGTTAATTTATTTCCTAATTCAAAATCAATGATGTCATACTGCTTAATCAGTTCCCAATGTGGTTTCGCACTCTTATCCATTTTAGGCAGCTCCTCACTGCTTCTGTACATTATTATATTTTCTTCCGGAGTATTTCCTGCCGGTACAGCAGTGCAGGGAACATTTGGAACCTCTAATAATATGTCTTGAATTTTCTTTCCAATTTCACGCAGGTCATTTTCTAATCCCTTAGAACTTTCTTTCAGTGCAGCTGCTTTTTCTTTCAGGTCTTTTGCTTCATCTTGCTTGCCACTTTTAAATAATTCACCCACTTGCTTGGCAATTTTATTTTGCTCAGCCAATTGCGAATCCATTTCCTGCTGATTACTTCTTCTGGCTTTGTCCAGTTCAATTACTTCTTTAAAAAGCGCGGTGCCATCAAAGTTTTTCACCTTTAAACGGGTTAAAAGCTCTTCGGTATTTTCTCTTATTTTTGAAATCTGTAGCATGGATTCAAATGTGCTGCAAAATTAGTGTTAAGGCTTGAAAGATAGTCTTTTCTTCACCTTTTTAATTAGCCGTCAAAAGTAGTTATATGTTAGAGCAAGTCAAAGAAAGTGTAGATTTTTTAAGGAAGAAAGGCATTGACAATCCGAAGGTTGGAATTGTGTTAGGAACCGGCTTGGGGGCGATGGTCAATGAGATTGAAATGGAATGTGAAGTAGCTTATAAAGACATACCGAATTTTCCGGAGGCAACGGTTGAGTTTCATGAGGGAAGATTAATTTTTGGAACACTAAATGGAGTAAAAGTATTGGCCATGCAAGGGCGTTATCATTTTTATGAAGGCTATAGCATGCAGCAAATTACATTGCCCATTCGCGTTATGAAATTGTTGGGGATAGAATACTTGCTGTTGTCAAATGCCAGTGGAAGCATGAATAGAAATATTCCTAAGGGAAATTTAATGTTGCTGGATGACCACATTAATTTGTTGCCATTAAATCCGATCATAGGTAAAAATGAGGATGATTGGGGAACGCGTTTCCCGGATATGAGTGCACCTTATGATCATGCACTAAATAATAAACTACAGGAAATCGCAAAAGACAAAAACATACCTCTTCACAAAGGAGTGTATGTTTCAGTACCCGGACCAAATTTAGAAACGCGAGCAGAATATCGTTACCTAAGAACCATTGGTGCAGATGCTGTTGGTATGAGTACGGTGCCGGAAGTCATTGTAGCCAACCACATGGGTTTGCCCTGTGCAGCTGTTTCGGTTGTAACAGATGATTGTGACCCCGACAACTTAAAAGAAATAAATATTGAAGACATCATTGCAATTGCCGGAAAGACCGAACCATTGCTAATAACCTTATACACGAAATTAATAAAGACCTTAAAATAATATAACATGGATAACTATCACTACAAAAAATCAGATTTAAAACACTTTGGCGACATTACTGAATACCAAAAAGAACTAGGAGATAAATTTTTCGACTGGTATGGTGAAGTGTTTAAAGATTCTGCACTAACAGCAAAAGAAAAATCATTAATTGCACTGGCAGTATCGCATGCAGTTGCTTGTCCGTATTGCATAGAAGCATACACCGTAGATTCTTTAGAAAAAGGATATACCGAAGAACAAATGATGGAGGCGGTTCACGTTGCCGGAGCTATTAAAGGTGGAGCAACCATGGTGCATGGTGTACAAATGATGAATAAGTTGAAAGAAGTGATTATGTAACAATTCTCATTTAAACTTCATTGGATTAATCTTATTTTACAATCTAATACTAGAGCAGCTGAATGAAATCTTTAAAAGCAAGCGGAAATAAATTCTCAGATGAGCATTATCAATTAGAAGTAATTGAATCGCACAGAAACGAGGATGGAGAATTTGTTTCTTTTCAAAGTAAATTGGAACCCATTGGTTTGTTTCCACTAAAACCTACAGAAATAGAAATATTTCAAATTAACGTAGGTAAGATGTGTAATCAAACATGCAAGCACTGTCATGTAGATGCTGGTCCGGATAGAAAAGAAATCATGACCAAGGAAACCATGAAGCAGTGCCTGCAGATCATTTATGAAAATGATTCCATTCACACGGTTGACTTAACAGGTGGTGCACCGGAAATGAATCCGGAGTTCAGATGGTTTGTAGAGGAGATTACAAAGTTGGGTAAGAATGTAATAGTGCGTTGCAACTTAACCATCATACTTGCCAACAAAAAGTATTATGACTTACCCGAATTTTTTAAAGCACATAACATTGAAGTAGTTTCTTCATTGCCATATTTTAATGCTGCTCGCACGGATAGTCAGAGAGGAAACGGAGTTTTTGAGAAAAGCATCAAGGCATTGCAAATGCTGAATGATGTGGGATATGGAAAAGAAGGAAGTGGATTAACATTAAACTTAGTTTATAATCCAGCTGGTGCATTCTTACCTTCGGACCAAATGACTTTGCAGTCAGAATTTAAAAAGCAATTATCAGACAAATACAATATTGTATTTAACGAATTGTTTACCATTACCAACTTGCCCGTTTCGCGCTTTTTAGAATACCTCATTCGTACAGAGAATTATGATGAGTACATGGAAAACCTGATAGCAGCGTTTAATCCATCTGCTGCCGAAAATGTCATGTGTCGCAATACAATATCTGTAGGTTGGGATGGTTATTTATATGACTGCGACTTTAATCAAATGCTGGATTTAAAAATTGAGAATGGGAAAGCCATGCATGTAAGTAATTACAATGCAGATTTTTTAAAGAAGCGAAACATCATTATTAATGAGCACTGCTTTGGTTGTACTGCAGGTGCAGGAAGCAGCTGTGGTGGCGCAACAGCTTAATCTAGAAAATGCTTAAGTATTATATTTCATTTGTTTTATTATTGATTACATCTTCACTGCAAGCGCAGGTTGAGAGTGAGTTATATGAACGGGTAATAGATGCAACCATTGATAGAACAGTACCAACGGTCAGTGTGGATCAGCTTTTAAAATTCGATTATAGCTCATTTGTTTTTTTAGATACTAGGGCAAAAGAAGAATTTGAACAGAGCAGAATTAAAAATGCACATTGGGTAGGTTATGATAATTTCAAGAACAAACGTTTGCCAGAAATGAGCAAGTCAGATACCATTGTGCTGTATTGTTCCATTGGTTATCGCAGTGAAAAGATAGGAGAAAGATTACAAAAACTGGGTTATACCGATGTGTATAATTTATATGGCGGTATTTTTGAATGGGTAAACAGAGATTTACCGGTGTATAATCAGTCAAACGTAAAAACAGATACCGTGCATGCTTATTCGGTAGGTTGGGGAATTTGGCTGAACAAAGGAGTTAAGGTATATGAGTGATTGCTTAATCATATTCACAAAAAACGCTGAGCTAGGTAAAGTAAAAACCCGCCTGGCAAAAAGTATTGGTGATGAGCAAGCATTGAATGTCTATTCATCATTGTTAAAACACACCCATGCAGTTACGAATGAGTTGAATTGCAATAAGCATTTATACTATTCGGAAAGATTAGAAGAAAATGATTTGTGGGGCGGTGATTATAATTGTTTTGTACAGGAAGGAAGTGACTTAGGTACCAAAATGAAGAATGCTTTTGAACATGCCTTTCAGCAAGGGCATAATAAGGTGCTAATCATTGGAAGTGATTGTTTTGACTTAAGTAAAGCTGAAATAGAACAGGCATTTGATTTATTGGATACATCAGATTTTGTAATTGGTCCTGCAAAAGATGGTGGCTACTATTTATTGGGAATGAATGCAGAAAACATATATGTTTTTGAGGATATGCAATACAGTCATGCAGATGTTGCAAAACAAACAATCGAAAAAATTCAATCAAACAATCATTCTTATAGTTTGTTAAAGGAGTTGAATGATATTGATACGGTGGAGGATTTAGAAAAGTATCCTGATTTCACAGAATTAGTAAATCATTAATAATGCGTTTAAGATTGTTCATTTCACTTTTGTTTTTGATTCCATTGACAGGATTTGCTCAAAGTGAGAAGCATTCCATTGAATTAAGGTTAGATAGTTGTCACGCAGTAGAATCAAATCAAACTACTGCAGGAATGATGGCCTGCGAACGTGTAGCCAGAGATGCATGGTTTGAAGAAATAGATAAATATTATAATAAACTAGTATCTATTCTTGATGAAGATAGGAAGCGGCAATTAAGTCTTTCTCAATCCAAATGGAAAGAGTATCAGGAACAAGAATTAATCTTTGTGGTAAATCATTATTACAGTCGTGGTGGTACTATGTGGAGGATAGTGGCAATAAGTATGCAAAGAGAAATAGTTAAAACTAGAGCACAACACTTAAAAAGTATTTACGATAATTTATTATTAGAAGATTATAAAATTAAATAA
>JABDLV010000249.1 GCA_013001815.1 Bacteroidia bacterium | reverse complement strand
CCTGTGGCTATTTGTGCAAAACTGATTTCGCAGGGAAAATACAATGCAAAGGGAGTGCAGATTCCATTGGACGCAGAATTGTATAATCCGGTATTGGATGAATTAGAAACCTTGGGAATAAAATTTAAAGAAAGCATTCAAAGTTCAGAAGTGTTCAACTAAGTTTTAGCCAATTGCATGTAATAATCTTTGGTTAATGCGATATAGTCATCAGAGTATTTTTCATCTTCTCTTAACACCACCAACTCATCCGTTTTTGTTTCGGTCATAAGATGACCAAATTCCAATAGCACACGTTTTGGTTTTTTGTTTTGTTTGGTTTTTACTTTGGTAATTCGGTTGCAATACAATTCGTAAAGCGGTGCAAGTTTTAAAATTGCTACACCTTCTTTGGAAGGAAGTATGACGCAGAATTTTCCACTCGAGCTTAATAAACGTTTCACGTTCTTTAATAAGTCTTCATGACTCAAGCTTTGATCGCTGTGTCTGGCCAAAGTTCTTGCATGGTTTTGTGGTGAAGATGAATCAGAATAAAAAGGGGGATTGCTTACAATGAGATCATATTTTTTTCCTTCGCTATCAAAATTTTGCAAGGCTTGTTTATATATCTGAATCCTATCATTCCAGTTACTTTGTGCCAGGTTCTCTTTTGCTTGCAATACAGCATCATTGTCTACATCAATGGCATCAATACTTGCATCGCATTTTTGCGCCAGCATAAGGGCAATAAGGCCACTGCCCGTACCAACATCTAATATATGTTTTACGTTATTTGTTTCTGTCCATGCACCCAATAGTACACCGTCTGTGCCAACCTTCATGGCGCACATATCATCTCTAACAGAAAAGTGTTTAAATTGAAAAGCTTCCCCTGGCATAAAAAAGTAATCTGCTCTGAGTTTAAATTTACTAAAAAATATAAAATGCAATTATGATTTTTGTTCTGTTGTGTAAACATCCAGATAACCATCGGGTAATGAATAGATCAGCCTTTTATTTTCTCGGTCTACTTTTTTTATCCAGGCTAAATTTAAAGGGAGCAGGACTTCTTTGCCTTTGTGTTTAATCATTGCTAAAGTTTGTCCCGGAAATTCTTGCAATTCTTCGATGACTCCTAATTCACCATGCACTACATCTTCTACAGTAAAGTTTAAAACTTCGTGAAAGTAGAATGCGTTGCCCTTTAATTTGGGTAATTTATCTAAAGGCAAATACAATTTCTTCTTAACTAAACTTTCGGCCTTCTCAATAGTTGAAACACCTTTTAATTGCAAAATGTAACTGTCTTGATGCAATTTTAGTTTTTCAATTTCATGAGGTACCAGTGTACCGCCTTCTTCTATAAAAATCCAGTCTAGTTTTTTGTAATGGCTCAAATCATCCACGTCAAAAAAAGCAATCACAGCACCTTGCATGTGATACGTTCGTTGAATGGTTCCTAAAAAGTAGAAGTCACCATGGTTCATGCCTATGATGATTTAGATTAGAAAATGAATTGGAATTATTCTCCTTTACCTTCTTCGGTCTTTGGTTCAGACCCTTCCTCAGGCTTTTCTTCAGCAGGAGCATCTCCTTCAGCTGCCTGCCCTGCATCAGCAGTGGGTGCCGCTTCTGCAGCTGCTTGCCCTGCATCAGCAGTGGGTGCTTCAGGTGCAGCTTCCGCAGGTGCTTCACTTGATTCCGCAGGTGCTTCACTTGCTTCTGCAGGTGCCTCACTAGATTCAGCTTGTCCTGCATCAGCAGCGGGTGCCGCTTCTTCTGCAGCCGGTGCTTCTGTTCCTTCTGCCTGACCTGCTTCAGCAGTGTCTCCTTCGGAAGGTGCGCTTTCTGCTTCTACAGCTGCTGCAACAGCAGATGTTTTAGCTAATATTTTTGCAGCTCTATCTTCTTTTACTTTTGTTTCATCCGCTAGAGCAGCTGTTTCTTTTTGTGTTTTATCATTTAAAACAGATTCACGTTTGGCAGCAATTTTACCTGCTTTCTCTTCCAACCATGCACTCAATTTTTCATCTGCTTGTTCTTGAGTTAAAGCTCCTTTTTTAACTCCACCATCTAAATGCAATTGATACAATACCCCACTGTATTTCAAAATAGCTCTCATTGTATCACTAGGTTGTGCACCATTTTTTAACCACTGCAATGCTTTCTCACGATTAATTTCGATTGATGCAGGGTTTGTATTTGGATTATAAAAACCTAAACGTTCAATGTATTTACCATCTCTGCTTGCTCTGCCATCAGCAGCAACAATGTGATAGTAAGGAGCTCTCTTTTTACCTTTTCTTTGTAGTCTTAGTCTTGCGGGCATATTTAATTAATTACATTTTTAATTGTAAGGGCTGCAAATGTCTTAAAAATTACTGAATTTCTAAAATCTGAAATAAAAATTTATTCATTGAAAATCAATGAATTAGCATGTGCAAAAATAAAGTTCTCAATTTCATCTGCAAACAGGGCTTACCGTGCATTTTCTATTAATTTTGTGTTATTCATTTTTAACCCTCTAAATCTGACCAATTAATGCCGCAATTTGCTCATTTACACGTACATACACAATTTTCTTTATTAGATGGAGCAGCCGGCATTAAACAATTAACAGCACAAGCAAAAGCAGATGGACAGTCGGCTTTGGCTATTACCGACCATGGTAACATGTTTGGTGTTCCTCAATTTGTTTTAGAGGCCCAAAAGCAAAATATCAAGCCTATTATTGGTTGCGAGTTTTACGTAGCTCCGGGCAGCAGATTTGACAGAACCAAAGCAGATCCGGAAAAAGAACGTGGCTTTTACCATCAAATCATCTTGGCTAAAAATGAAATTGGCTACAAAAACATTTCAAAACTAAGTTCACTGGGCTTTACTGAAGGCTTCTACTATAAACCCAGAATTGATAAAGAGTTGTTGCAAAAATATTCCGAAGGATTAATTGCAACAACCTGTTGTTTGGCATCAGAAGTAAACCAAAGCATTTTAATGCGAGGGGAAGAAGAAGCAGAAAAGGTATTTAAACTGTACCTGGATATTTTTGGTGAAGATTATTATATCGAGTTGCAAAGACATGGTATTGATGACCAGGAAAAATGCAACGAAGTGTTATTGCGTTGGGCGAAAAAATACAATGTAAAGACAATTGCAACTAATGATGTGCATTATGTGAATATACAGGATGCACAAGCACAAGACATTTTGCTTTGTTTACAAACGGGTAAAGATTTTGATGATCCAAACCGAATGCGTTTTGAGAACAATCAGTTCTTTCTAAAATCGCAAGACCAGATTAACGAAGTTTTTAAAGATGTACCGGAAGCAGTTGATAATACAATTGAAATTGTTTCTAAAATTGAAGACCCTAAGTTAACACGCGATGTATTAATGCCGAACTATGAGTTACCTCAAGGGTTTACTACGGAAGATGAGTATTTGAGAGATTTAACAATTAAAGGTGCTAAGCAACGGTACCCTGAAATTACAGAAGAAATTCATAAGCGTATAGATTATGAATTAGGTGTAATTAAAACCATGGGTTTTGCGGGTTACTTTTTGATAGTGCAAGATTTTGTGCATGCAGCAAAAAACCAGAAAGTTTGGGTTGGGCCGGGTAGAGGTTCAGCAGCCGGAAGTATTGTTGCTTTTTGCACAGGCATTACAAACATAGACCCAATTAAGTACAATTTGCTTTTTGAAAGATTCTTGAATCCGGAAAGGGTAAGCATGCCCGATATTGATATAGACTTTGATGATGAAGGCAGACAAAGTGTTATTGATTATGTGGTGGATCGATACGGACAAAATCGTGTGGCACAAATTATAACATTTGGAACCATGGCTGCAAAATCTTCTATTCGAGATGTTGCACGTGTGTTAAAATTACCCTTGCATGAGTCGGATAAGCTGGCAAAACTGGTACCCGAAGTACCCGGAATTACATTAGACCAAGCATTTAGAGATGTAAAAGAACTTCGCGAAGCAAAGACATCAAAAGATAAAACAACAAGAGAAACTTTAGAGTTTGCAAAAACGTTAGAAGGTTCTGCCAGGCATACCGGTATACATGCGGCAGGAGTAATCATTGCACCGGGTGACTTAATGGAATACTTGCCTGTTAGTACGGCAAAAGATTCTGATTTATGGGTTACTCAGTATGACGGAAAGTATGTAGAAAGTGTTGGTATGTTGAAGATGGATTTCTTAGGCCTAAAAACACTAACAATCATTAAAGATGCAATTGACATCATAAAAGAAAACAGAAATGTAACGATTGATATTGAAAAAATTCCATTGGATGATGAAAAGACCTTTGAATTATATCAAAAAGGAGACACCATAGGAACATTTCAATTTGAGTCTAATGGTATGCGTCAATACTTAAAAGATTTAAAGCCAACAAGCATTGAAGATTTAATTGCAATGAATGCATTGTTCCGCCCCGGACCAATGGATTTTATTCCACAGTTTATTGATTGCAAACATGGCCGTAAAAAAATTGAGTACCCGCATCCTTTGTTAGAAGGTATATTAAAAAATACCTATGGTATTATGGTGTACCAGGAGCAAATTATGCAAACAGCACAAATTATGGGTGGCTTTTCATTAGGAGCTGCAGACATCCTAAGACGTGCCATGGGTAAGAAGAAGGCCAGTGTAATGGATGAGCAGAGAGAAGTGTTTATTAAGGGTGCTGCAGAAAAAAATATAGAGAAAAAGAAAGCAGAAGAAGTATTTGATGTAATGGCAAAATTTGCAGAGTATGGTTTCAATCGTTCTCACTCTGCCGCTTATTCTGTGTTGGCATATCAAACCGGTTATTTAAAAGCACATTACCCTGCAGAGTACATGGCTGCAGTGCTTACCAATAACATGCAAGACATAAAAAAGGTCACCTACTTTATTGAGGAGTCTAAAAGACAAGGAATACCGGTTCTTGGTCCGGATGTAAATGAGAGTAACATAAAGTTTACGGTAAACAATAAGGGAGAAATTCGTTTTGGTTTGGCTGCATTAAAAGGAGTGGGTTCATTAGCAGCAGAACAAGTAATTGTAGAAAGAAGAGAGAACGGTCCGTATCATGATATTATTGATATGGTTAGCAGAGTAAATCTAAGAACAGTGAATAAGCGTTCTATAGAGTCACTAATAAAATCCGGTGCCTTCGATAGTTTTGAGGGATTTCATCGTGCACAATATTTACATGTACACGGCCATGATGAGGCTAGTAGTCTGGATAAGATTATTAGAACCGGTTCACAAATTCAGAGAGATAAAGAAAACAATCAGCATTCTTTATTTGGAGAAAGTATAGATATTCCAATTGTAAAACCAACCTTACCCGAATGTGAGCCTTGGTCTGAACTAGAAAAACTGAGAATAGAAAAAGAAGTTGCCGGTATTTATTTTAGTGGACATCCGCTGGATATGTATCGTTATGAGATGATGCACTTTTGCAACATCAATACATCACTATTGGAAGACTTGAAAAAGTTAGAAAATAAATCATTTTCTTTTGGTGGCATTATAACAGAAGTTAGTCATCGCTTAACGAAAACAGGAAGACCTTTTGGTTCATTTACGTTGGAAGATTATTCTGATAGTTTTAACACTGCTTTGTTTGGTGAGAGTTATTTAAAGTTTAAGCATTTGTTAGTGAAAGAAAACTTTTTGCATATCACCGCTACCGTTAAGCCGGGTTGGAGAGACAATGGTTCATTAGAGTTAAAAATAACCAACATGCAATTGCTTTCTGAAGTAGGGTCAAAAATGGCCAGAAAATTCACTTTAAAAGTAGATGCGAATCAGGTAGATGAAGCCAATATTGAAAAGCTGGAAAAAATACTTATTTCTCATAAAGGTAAAATTCCTGTGAAGTTTAATCTGATTGATAAAGAGGATAAATACTCTGTTTTCGCAGGCTCAAAAAACATAAAAGTGAAGTATAATCAAGAGCTAATGGAGATATTAGATGCAACTTCTGGCATAGATTATTCCATTAATTAGCCTAAATAATGACAAAATGCCATAAAAAAACAATGGCATGGTATTTAACGTTATATATTTGTAATTAACAATATTTAAATTTTAGAACACATATAATTATGGCATTAGAATTAACAGACGCGAACTTTGACGAATTAGTAATGAAATCTGACAAACCTGTTTTGGTTGATTTTTGGGCAGCTTGGTGCGGACCTTGTAGAATGGTAGGACCGGTTGTTGAAGAATTAGCGAAAGATTATGAAGGTAAAGCAGTAATTGGAAAAGTAGACGTAGATAAGAATCCGAACATTTCTCAGCAATTTGGAATAAGAAATATACCTGCTCTTTTAGTATTTAAAAATGGCGAAATAGTAGATAAGCAAGTTGGTGCTGTTCCAAAAAGTGTATTAGCAGGAAAGCTGGATGCGCAATTAGCATAAACCAATTTACGTTGGCTTCGTATATAAGTCAGTATGGAAATTAATCTTCACGAAGCACATCAAAATTCACACCTTGAGCTACTCGCTAAGCAAGTAGTTGAAGGTTTTATTACCGGTTTACATAAAAGCCCTTTTCATGGTTTTTCTGTGGAGTTCGCTGAGCATCGTATTTACAACGAAGGGGAGTCTACCAAAAACATAGACTGGAAGTTATTTGCCCGTACAGAAAAGTTATTTTCTAAGCGTTACGAAGAAGAAACAAACTTGCGTTGCCAATTGGTGATTGATAATTCGTCTTCCATGCATTATCCCGATGCAAAATCATTAGAAAAAGGAAAACGGAATAAAATTATGTTCTCAGTGCATGCGGCTGCATCCATCATGAACATTTTAAAAAGACAAAGAGATGCCGTGGGCATGTCTGTTTTTTCAGATAAGGTAGAAGAGCATACTCCCGCACGTTCCAGTACAAGACATCACAAGCTTTTAATTCATACTCTAGAACAAGCATTAGCAAGTTCTGCAGGTCTTACCAAAAAAACATCTGCAGCAAGTGCAATTCATGAAATTGCAGAAAATGTAAACAAGCGTTCTTTGGTATTAATTTTTAGTGACATGATGGATAGTGCGGGAAATGATACGGATGAATTATTTAATGCGCTGCAACATTTAAAATACAATAAGCATGAGGTAATTCTATTTCATGTGGTTGATAAAGAAAAAGAAATTGATTTCGACTTCGAAAATCGGCCTTACCAGTTTATTGATGTAGAAAC
>JABDLV010000247.1 GCA_013001815.1 Bacteroidia bacterium | reverse complement strand
GTTTCTACGTCTACATCAATTCTTCGAAAACCGGGGTTGCTGGCTGTGCCCGGCATTAGTTTAATGTCACCAATTACCGGTACAATAAAACCCGCTCCCTGGTAAATCAAAAGATCGCGCACATACAATCGAAAATCTTTCGGTCTTCCTTTTAAGTCGGGGTTATCAGATAAACTTAAATGTGTTTTTGCCATGCAGATTCCCATGCTTTTTAAATCAGTATCTCCATCTATATGATCAAATACTTTTTTAGTACTAGGTGCAAATGAAACATGTTTAGCACCATATAATACTCTTGCAATCTTTTCAATTTTTCCTCGGGTATCCAAAGCACTATCATAGAAAAAGGTAAAATTCCCTTCTTCATTGCAGGCATCAACCACTGCATTGGCAAGCTCTTTGGCGCCTTCGCCCCCGCTTAACCAATGTTTAGAAACCGCAAAGCGAACACCGCGTTTTTCAACCGCTTTTCTAATCAATTCAATTTCTTTATCCGTGTCGGTGTAAAAATGATTTAAGCAAACAACCGGTGTTACTCCGCTATGTTTTATTACGTCTAAATGTGCATATAGGTTTTCTAATCCCTTTTCTACTAACTCTAAATTTTCAGTGCTGTATATATCATCCAATTTTTTACCCGGTTTTACTACCGGTCCACCGCCATGCATTTTTAGTGCCCGTATGGTTGCAACTAGAACAGTACAGTCCGGTACTAAACCACTCATGCGACATTTAATATTCCAAAATTTTTCAAAACCAATGTCTGCACCAAAGCCGCTTTCGGTAACATGGTATTCGGATAGTTTTAGACCAACAAAATCTGCAATAATGGAAGACTGACCAATGGCAATATTTGCAAAAGGTCCGGCATGTACCAAAACCGGTTGCCCTTCTATTGTTTGCACCAAGGTAGGATAAAGTGCCTTCAGTAATATAGCTGTCATTGCACCATCAACCTCTAAGTCTTTGGTTGTAACAGGGTCGCCTGTTTTATTGTAAGCAACAATCATTTTAGATATGCGCTGCTTAAAGTCTTTTAAATCTTTTGCTACTGCGAGTATTGCCATCAATTCTGATGAAACAGTGATCTGAAAACCGCTTTTCAACATAAAGCCATCCATCTTCGTACCAATGCCGGTAATAATTTCTCTCAGTGCTTGTGCACTAAAATCAATCGCCCATTTTATGGAAAGATTTTTTGGATCAATGTTTAGCCTCTTAAGTTTTTTCTTTTCTAAAACCGCATCATTATAATTAAACTCATGTTGTAGCCTGCTGGTTAATGCAACCATTGCAAGGTTATGTGCATTTGTTATTGCATCAATATCACCGGTTAAGCCTAAATTAAAATCAGTTAAAGGAATACATTGTGCATTACCACCACCTGCAGCACCACCTTTCACATTAAATGTTGGGCCACCAGATGGTTGCCTAATGGCGGCACTGGATTTTTTTCCAATTGCACCCAAACCCTGCACCAAGCCAATGGTGGTTGTTGATTTTCCTTCCCCTAAAGGCGTAGGTGTAATAGCAGTAACATTCACATACTTACCATTGGGTTTGTTTTTTAATCGCTCTAAGATTTTATTAAAATCTAATTTGCCCATATGGTGGCCATAAGGAAGAAGCTCTTCTTCTTCCAGTCCAATTTCTTGAGCAATCAGTGTAATTTTTTTGATGTTTTCTTCTGCCGCTTCTGCAATTTGCCAATCGGCATTTTTTGTAGGATCTAGTTGTTTTGCCATAGAATAAAAATTAAAACTTGCTCAATATACTTTCTATTTGTTTCAAATAAGAGCTTCCAAATAAATTTACATGTACTAATAAAGGGTATAAATTATAATAATCCAGCCTTTGTTCCCAGCCGGGCTCCATAGGAAAGGCGTTATTATATGATGAGTAAAAAGAGTGGTTAAAACCCCCAAATAAACGAGACATGGCGATGTCAATCTCCCGAAAGCCATAATAAACAGCTGGGTCAATTAGCCAGGCAGCCCCATTTTTTCCGGTAATGAAATTACCGCTCCATAAATCACCATGAAGCAACGCTGGTTTTTCATTGGGAATTAAATCAGGTAAGCGTTCAAAAAATGTTTCGAATTTTCTTTTTAATTCAAGTGGCAGCAAACCGTTTTCTTGTGCTAAAGACAATTGTTTTTGTAAGCGCTGTTCAATAAAGAAAGTGACACCATCACTGTTCTGTTTGTTGTATTGTTTTAGAGAACCAATATAATTATTGTACTCTAGCCCAAAGTCATTGTCACTACACTTGTGCAACCGAGCCAGGTTGGTTCCAAAAGTTTCATAATAGTTTTTTATTTCTTTCCCCGCTTCAATAAACTCCAGTAGCAGGTATGAGGTGTTTTCAAATTCGGAACGGGAAACGACTTTTGGAACTCCAATAGCACCTGCACTTAATAAAAGCTTTAGTCCTTTTGCTTCTGTTTCAAACATTAAAGGATATGCTTTGGCATCATTCCATTTTAAAAAATAGAAGCCATTATTGGTTTTTAGTTGAACAGACTCATTAATGCATCCACCACTTAAAGGCTTCGTGCCCAGTATATTCGTTGGCTTATTATTAATGGAAGATAATTCAATCTCCACATGGGCTTTAAGGTTTTCTTGTAGCATAAGAGCAGGAAAAAGTACAATTATTCTGTCTATTTTGAGCTGCCTGATATAATTTTATGAAACACCCAAACCTGCATATAAAAACTAAATTACCAAACACCGGCACAACGATTTTTTCAATAATGTCTGCATTGGCAAATGAAGAAAAAGCGATTAACCTGTCTCAGGGTTTTCCGGGGTTTAAAATAGACTCAAAGCTAACAAAGCTTGTGGCAAAGTATATGGATGATGGGTTCAATCAATATGCACCCATGACAGGTGTACCAAAGCTTTGCGAAGCAATAAGCAACAAAGTGACCAAGCTTTATGGCACAACATACAGTGCAGAAAAAGAAATAAATATTACATCAGGTGCAACACAAGCAATTTATACAGCAATAGCCGCAATGATTAGAGAAAATGATGAAGTAATTATTTTCGACCCCGCCTATGACTGTTATGCCCCAGCCGTTACGCTGCATGGAGGCATTCCTGTTTTTATAAATTTATTAGAACCAAATTTTGAGATTAATTGGGATGAGGTGAAGAAGCGGGTAAGCCAGAAAACAAAAATGATAATCATAAATTCTCCGCAAAACCCAACAGGTTCTGTTTGGACCGCACATGATATTCATCAACTGGAAAAAATTACTGCGGGAACAGACATCATAATCATTAGTGATGAAGTATATGAGCACGTAATATTTGATAGACTAGATCATGAAAGCGTTACAAAAAGCGAAGAGTTAGCAAGCAGAAGTTTTGTAGTGTATTCTTTCGGAAAAACGTACCATGCAACCGGATGGAAAATGGGCTATGTTCTAGCTCCCGAAGAATTGATGAAGGAATTTAGAAAGGTGCATCAATACAATGTGTTTACTTCAAACACTCCAATTCAGCATGCTTTTGCAGATTACATGCAAAATGAAAACAAGTATTTAAAACTACCGGACTTTTATCAAAAAAAGAGAGATGTGTTTAGAAAAAGCCTGGAGGGATCAAGGTTTAAGGTGCTAAACTGTAGTGGCTCATACTTTCAGTTATTAGATTATTCTGACATAACAGATGAAATAGATACAGAGTTTGCCATACGGTTAACGAGGGAAAGCAAGGTAGCATCCATTCCAATATCTGTGTTTTACAATAATGCACCAAAGCAAACACTGCTTAGATTTTGTTTTGCAAAGAAAGAAAGCGAGTTAAAAAAAGCGGCTGAAATACTCTGTTCCATTTAGCATGAAAGATTTAAAAGTCACTTTTATTCAAACGAAGCTTCACTGGAAAAACATTGATGCCAATTTAAAAATGTTTGATGATTACATATCAAAAATCAAAAAAGGAAGTACGGATTTAATTATTCTGCCTGAAATGTTTAGTACCGGCTTTATTATGCAGCCGGAGGGTTTGGCAGAGACAATGAAAGGTAAAACAACAGAGTGGTTGCGTGTTCAGGCAAAAAAGAAAAGTGCGGTTATTTGTGGTAGTGTGGTTATTAAATCCGGAACGAAATATTACAATCGTTTAATATGGATGCAACCGGATGGGACAAAGAAAACGTATGACAAAAGGCATTTATTTAGATTAGCCGGAGAAGAAAAAGTTTACACAAGCGGAAAAAAGAAATTGATAGTTGAATTAAAGGGATGGAAGATTTGTCCAATGATATGTTATGACTTGCGATTTCCAGTTTGGAGCAGAAATAAAAAGAATGAATATGACTTGTTATTGTATGTTGCCAATTGGCCGGAAAAAAGAGTGCATGCCTGGAAACAATTATTAATGGCAAGAGCAATAGAAAACCAGAGCTACGTGGCCGCAGTAAATAGAATAGGAAAAGACGGAAACGGGATAAACCACACGGGTCAATCGGCTATCATAGACTCTATGGGAGAGCAACTTAGCAAGACAAGGCCAAGAAAAACTGCTACTGAAACCGTTAGCCTATCGCATAAACATCTGCAATTAATGAGAAGAGCTTTCCCTTTTCATAAAGATGCAGACAAGTTTTCATTAAAAGATTAAATTGCACAACCGTAACACCTAACCAGACAAAATTATGGAAGATGTAGTATCAGACATTCCCTGGATAACGAATGATGCCGTTGTTTTTGGATTACTAATGATTTTATTGGGATTGATTTTTAGAGCAACGGAAATGCCGCAGTTCAAAAAGTTTTTTACCCTAATACCCGCACTTTTGCTTTGTTACTTTTTACCATCACTGTTTAGCACCTTTGGAATTATTTCTCCAAAATGGGTAGATATGACAGCAGCAATGGACGCACTCACAAAAGGTGGTTTTGATTTAGGAGGAATAAGCACTTTTAGAGACTTTAAGAATTTTGTTATAAAAACAGAAGGTGCTCAAGGGGTTGTTAAGCCGCTTATAGAGAAATCAAACCTATACTTTGTTGCCTCAAGGTATATGCTACCGGCTAGTTTAGTTCTACTAACCTTAAGTATAAGCTTAAAAGAGGTATTCAAATTAGGGCCGAAAGCGCTTATCATGTTTGTTACAGGTACAGTTGGTGTTGTATTGGGTGGACCATTGGCGATTTTAATATTTTCTTACATAGCACCAAGCGTAGTTGGCGGTGCAGAACCGAATGAGGTGTGGAGAGGAATGACTACCGTTGCCGGTAGCTGGATTGGCGGTGGAGCTAACCAAGCTGCCATGTATGAAATATTTAGAGAGGGAGAAAAGAATTTAATATCAGGCGGAATGTTTTCTATTATGATAACTGTTGATATCATTGTTGCAGAAGTGTGGATGTTCTTCTTGCTTCTAGGTGTTGGTAAAGCAGCAAGGCTTGATAAGTTTTTTAAAGCAGATGCCAGTGCGGTAGAAAACTTAAAAAACCATATGCATGAGTTTAGTCAGAAGATAGCACGTATTCCAAGCTTTCCTGATTTTATGATGATACTTGGTGTTGGCCTTGGTTGTACAGGCCTGGCGCATTTACTGGCAGATGTAATTGCGCCTGCTATAAAGGAACATTCGCCTTTTTTAGCTAATACATTCAGCTTAGGTTCTGGTTTTTTCTGGCTAATTGTATTGGCAACCGCTTTTGGTATTGGACTAAGCTTTACAAAACTGAGAAATTACGAAGGAGCTGGTGCATCAAAAATTGGCAGTGTGTGCATTTATATTTTGGTTGCAACCATAGGAATGAAAATGGATGTAATGGCAATAGGAGAGAATCCGGCTATCTTTTTAGTTGGTTTTGTTTGGATGGTATTCCACGTACTGCTACTGGTAATAGTTGCGAAAATAATTAGGGCGCCTTATTTCTTTTTGGCTGTGGGTAGTAAAGCAAACATTGGTGGTGCAGCAAGTGCACCGGTTGTGGCAGCTGCATTCCACCCGTCATTGGCCCCTGTTGGCGTACTGTTGGCAGTTCTAGGCTATGCACTTGGAACCTATGGAGCGTTAATTTGTGGATACCTGATGCAAGGCGTTGCACCAATATAGCTATCTGATTTTCCAATCAATAACCATGTCCCAATTAGCCCGAACGTTAATTGGGGCCGAATAGTTTAGAACATATTCAGGTTGAATTTTGTTTTCAAAGTCACCTGTATCCCATACACCGTTTTCATTAATGTCATTTACCAGTCTTAACGAATAGGTGTTGGCCTCTAAAAAAGAAACTTCAGTATTAAGATCTTTTATTTTTACTTGTCGGTAGATTTTATCTTCCCCTTCAATGACCTGTAACAGCAGCTTGTCCTTTTCTAAATCTACACTAGTTAAATTTATTTGTATGGAACCATATTGCCTTTCCGGTTTTAGTGAACTGAGAAAAATGATTGTGTCATTGGTGTTTCCGTAATAATCTTTAAAGGCCCCTGGTAAAAATGTGAACATGTAAAACACATCATCTTCAAACTCTTGACTACTGCTTGCTTTAAAATCAGAGACTGAATCTAAAGTGAGTTGAAAATCAGCCAAAGCAGTGCTATCAGCTAAAAGCGAAATGCTATCATTATTCAAAGTAAGGATTGGATTGTTGAATGAAAGACTAAGTAGCAGGTGCCTGTGTAGCATTGGGCCTTTTGCCATGTTTGTTTTTACTTGAATTTTTGGAGTGGTTCGGCTTCTTGTACCACCTCTTTGTTTTACCGATATCGCATTAGATATTTTCAAACTATCTAAAGACTTACCATCATAGCTAACAGCAAGTGTAAATTTTTCTAACGAAAAATCCTTCCACAAAACAAAGAGGGTATCTCCACGTGTTCCTAAATCAGTTCTAAATTCAGTTTCTTGTTCTACTGCGGCAATTGTTAATAAAGCCTTATCAACAGCGGTGTTGAACACAATAACATGCTTACCTAATGCTGCTGATTGCTTTTCAATTATTTTAACCTTTTGGGGTATGCTTTCAAACAATCTTAAATAATAGGAAGAGCTATCGGGCACAACAATGCTGGTATTATAAAACGCAATCAGCTCATCAGGCCGGTCATACATATAGTTACTATTATCTTCCTTAATTGCAAATAGATTATATCTGCCGGGTGAAATGTTTTTTAGTTGGAATGCACCCAATTCATTAGTTCTGCCAATGTAACTGGGCGGACTGGACAAAAACACTGTATCGTTTAAGCTCTTGTGCAACATAACCACCGATTCTTTTTGTGGGCTGTTGTCTTTAGCCAACACTAGTTTGCCGGAAATTTTTAAAGAATCGATTACTGAACCGGTTGAAAACACGTATTGAAAGTTTGGTGCGACATTGCTTTCGTGCACATCTACTATACTATTTCCAAAGTTGATATTATATGTGGTATTTGCCTGTAAACTATCAGGTATTTCAATAATCAATGACTTTTTCTTAATCCTGAACTTTGGATTAGGGGTAATAATTGGTGAAACAACAATCTGATTGAAAGGATCTTCTAGTTTAACATACTCATCAAACTCAATAATAACTTCTGTGCTATTAAAATTTGTACTGTAAAGACTCGGTGAGAAATTAAGTGCTACAGGCGGAGTTTCGTCTTTATCACCACCGGCTGGCCTTACCTTGCTTGCACAGGAAGCAACAAAAAGAATAAGTGTATAAATAAGTAATCGCTGTAGCAAGACCATTAATTAATTTTTTCTTCCATTAGTTTAACAACTTCTTCCAGGTATTTTTTGTCAATACTATCAAAACAACTCAATTCAGAACTGTCTAAATCTAAAACAGCAAACACACTATCGTTATTACAAATCGGCAACACAATTTCTGATTTTGAAAGGGAACTACAGGCAATGTGACCTGGAAATTCGTCCACGTTATCAACAATTACTGTTTCGTTTTTTTCAAATGAAGTTCCGCAAACCCCCTGTCCCAAAGCAATTCGGGTACACGCAACAGGTCCTTGAAAGGGCCCAAGAACCAATTCAGTTCCTTCTACAAAGTATATTCCCACCCAAAGAAAGTTGAAACTTACTTTAAGCGCAGCAACGATATTGGAATAATTAGCAAGCATGTTGGTTTCAACCGCGGTTAAAGCGCAGAGCTGCTTAGCGAGAAGCTTATATTTTTCTTCTTTGTTTAGAGAAGGGTCTACTATTAAATCTTCAGCCACTACGTAATTAGTTTGCAAAAGCAAGTGATGCAACACTTACCTTGGAATTTGAAATTTTTAGGAGCTGCTCTCCGCATGCAGACATGGTAGAACCGGTTGTGGTAATATCATCAACCAGCAAAACGTGCTTGCCTTCGTAGCCATCTGTATTGCCCAGTTGAAATATTTTTTCAACGTTTTCCCATCTGGCAAAACGCTTCTTTTTTGTTTGGGTAGATGAATGTGTAGTTCTTTTAACCAAATACGCGTCAACAGGGATGTTTAATACATTAGACAGGCCGTTTGCTATGTACTCTGATTGATTATACCCGCGCTTAATAAATTTTTTTCTATGCAAGGGCACAGGAACAATAACATCAAAACCGGTATAATTTGGAGATTCCATTATTTCTGTTGCCATTAATTCGCCAAGCAATACACCAACATCTTTTTCTCCCTTATATTTTAAGCGATGCATTAATGATTGTACCCTACCTTTTCTGGTAAAGTTCAAATAGGCATAAGCACCTTCAAATTTTATTTTGCCCCAGAATTTTTTAGCCATTGGGTTATTTAGTTTGTCATCATATTTACAAAGAGGCATGTTAAAATAACAATTAGTGCATATGATTTTTTCGCCACGGTGAAGCGAGTCTTCACAAGCCAAACAAATATTTGGAAAAAATAGATGAAGAAAATCATCAAAAGAATTTCTAAGGCTTGAGATTTGCATGCAATAAGATATGAAAGGCCAAGATAAAAATCTTGTATGATATATTATTAACAGTATTTATTTGCATAGTACGTTAAAATGATATTACCTTAGTTACATAATATTTTGACGCCATTTAGACCATAATTGAACCCCAAAACCCCATGCAAACTCCCAGGCAAGACAACGCTTTTATTAACCAAGAAACTGGCTCTAAGAAATCTGTAATTATTGTAATTATTGTCATTTTATTAACAGCAAATGGATTTTTGTTATGGCAATTTTTTAATGACAAAAATACAATTGAAGTTGCACGCAATGAAGTTGTAGAGACCAGAAACGAAAAGAACGAATTGTTTTCTGAATTAGAACAAGTAAAACTAAATTTTGAAAATATAAAATCAGATAATGATAGCCTGCAGGAATTATTGGTGGCAAAGGATAAGGAAATAGCTGATAAAGTAAACAGAATAAATAAGCTGATCAAAGGAGGGGGCGCTTGGGAAATGCGGAAAGCAAAAAAGGAACTTAACAGTTTAAGGTTATTGAGTGCGCAGTACAAATTAGAGAGAGACTCATTGTTGGTAGTTTCAGCACAGTTAACAAGTGATAACAAAACACTGAACACATCACTTAAAATTGTTGAAACCAAGGCAAATAAATTAGAGCAACAAAATGTGGTGCTAGAAGAAAAAATTGTGGAGGGTTCTGTTTTTGTAACGAATGATTTATTGGCCTATGCCATTAAAACCAAGGCCAGCGGTAAGGAGGTAGAAACTTCCAGAGCAGGCAATACGGACAAAATTAGAATTTGCTTTACGGTATTAAAAAACCCACTTATAGAACAGGGAATGCAAGACTTATTTGTGAAAGTAATTGGCCCTGAGGGAAGCGTAATTACAAGAAGCTCTGAGGAGTTTACTGATATAAATGGAAACACAAATTTATTCAGCTTTAAAACAGCCTTTGACTATAAAAAGAAAAATACAGACTTATGTTTTTATTGGAACAAAGAAAGCAGTTATAAAAAAGGAAACTATAATGTTGAGTTGTTTAATCGTGGGGCAAAAATAGGAGAGACTACACTTTCACTAAAATAGACTAAAAGAATGCACGTACTTGCATGCTTCCCGTGTGAACCGTATTTGCATCTGTACTTTTTCTTCCATCATAATTAATTGAAAGCTGAAGGCTATTAGAAATGTTTCTTTGCATGCTTGCATTCCATAAAAAGTTTTTTCCTTCATTCAAGCCCTGTAAAACTTCATAGCCCGTTGGCGAATTAACTTCGCCCGTAAAATCATTCTGAACAAAGTTCATTTTTCCTGAAATTATACCTTGTTTTATGGAGCTGAAGCGGATTTCAGCGCCTAAATCATGAATGTTGGCTTTTGTATCTGAGCCCTCATCCGTTTTTCCATTTTTGTCGAAAAATGAATAAGAAAAACTCAATCGAAACTTAGCTCCGGATTGATAAGAGAGAATAGGTTTAATTTTGTTGGAGGTGATATCAAAATTTCTGTTTCCGGAGAAATCTGCACGGTTAAGAATTTCTTTATTCTCATATTCTAAGTTTAATGTTAATGCCTTGGTAAAATTCCAACGAATGTTGCTTGTGTAAATATTTTGTTTTCTAAAATCGAAGCCGCTGGTTAAAAAGGCTTTGTTATTTAATATTTGATAGGTAACATCTGCACTGTACTTAGAGTTGTTTTTGTTAAAAAACAACGTGTTTCGAATGGAAGCATTTGTGCTAACTAAATTAGAATCGTCAATATCTATAAACGGATTTAGTGAAGTAAAAAAGTCTTCATCTACCAATTTATTAGTATACCGAATGGCAGATTGGGCACTTAATTTTGAATAAAGATTTTTCTTTTCTGAGAGCTTAGAAATTGCCTTAGGGTTTATATTAAATATTTGATTTAACTGATTAGTGCGGGTTTTTGTAAATTCATTAGTGGGCGTAAACACACGTATATACTCTGCTTGGTCAGTAAACATCGCAATTTCAAACTCGCTCAATTCTTTAATTCCATTGCCATTGTAGTCTATCCATGAGTAGTTACCTGTACCGGCCGGTACTTTTAAGTATGAAAATTCCCTTTTTAATTCTTGGCCGGTTCCAAATTCTATATAGGTATTAGAACGTATGAAGCCATTTAAAATTCGTAAGGCATAATCTATTTTACCAAGAAGTGAACTTTCTTCTTCTAAATTACTAAGTGCAGTATCTTTTACTATTAGTTCTCTGTAAGTAAGTTTAGTGCTAAAAGAGTTTTTTGCACTTGGTGAACTACTTAACTCTACAGAAAAATTATGAGATTTATCCGATAAATCCAGGTCTGAAGAATCAGGTAAGAACTGAACTCCATGAGAATATTCTGTTCCGAAGTTTAGTTTGTCTTCCGATTGCCTACGTACATATCCGGTGTATATTCTCCTTGCGCTGCTAGTCGCTATTAAACTATCTGTTCCCGGATATTTAATGGGATTTTGTTCAACATCAATTATAGCTCCAATTTTTAGGGATTTAATTTTTCTTGAAACATCTGCGAACGTCCTGTAAAACTCACTTTCAATCAAGGTACCGGTGTTTTTTAAATAGCTTGCTTTGCTTTTCAGTTCATATTTCTGATTATTAAAATTGAAAAACACATCATTCATATAACCCTTGTATGCTTCACCGGCTAAAAATGATTTAAATCCATATCCCATAAATAGGTTGTTGGTTTTGCGCAATGATATGTTCGCACCAATAATATTTTCATCAGCATTAATGGCTGCATTATTCAGTGACCAGTCTCTGCTAAATTCTACCGAGCGAAAAGGCTCAAGAAAATGAAATTGTTTGTTTACCAGTTCATATGAAAAATTGCTTTGGTAAAACCAGGTACTGTCTTTAGACTTTAATGGAGCTTCTGACGATATGGAGGTTTTTAGTGCAAAGCCAACATCATTGCCTTTGTCTAGATTTGAATATAGATTAATATCATTATTACTCAATGACCCCTCTACACTTACTTTAGTTGACGGACTAATTTTATATTTACCGGTTGCTGTTACCCATTGCTGTTTTTTGGGACTGATTAATTGCCTAATGGGTTCATAGCTGCCTTGTGGCACACCTCCAATGGGTTCAACCCAATGATAAATACGACCGTTTGTATTATTATTTATAGCAATGTAATTTCCCTGGCCTTGTCCAACAAAACTAAAACCCACCCGAAAAAATGCACTATCATCACTCGTATTGTAAACATAAACAGGAACCGGACTGCTTGGTGTATCTACTTTTGCATATAAAATTTCATCAGCATTAAATGCAATGCTATCTACATTGAAAACAACTGCCTGTTCTATATTGTCACCAACTGCAGCAATTGCACTTTGTAGTGATACATCTAAATCTTGTTCAAGTGGCTGGTTTTTGCTGTCTTGCTCAGAAAAGATGTTCAGTGTTAACTGAAACTTGTCAGTATTGTAATCTGTACCCGCAAACAAAAACGATCTGGAATAGTTCTTGTCGCTGTATTCAAACTCTATTACTAATCTAGAATCTTTACTGATTAGGTTGTTCGGTGTAAATGTTATTTCTGCTGTGTTGTAATCAATGATGTAGTCATTTTCTTGCCCGCGCTTAAGCTGCTCACCATCTAAAAAGACTTTTTCGGTACCTGATAGAATTATGATAAAGCGCTCATTTTCAGCACCGGTTAACTTATAGGGTCCTTGATTTTGTTCTTCACCGGCAAATGAATTCCTAACGAATTTTCCTTTAGAAACGGCACCGCTAGCAGATATACTTAAGGGATTTTTGTTGGAGCCGACCGGAAAGGTGCCCTTGTACAAACCACCTTGCCCCTTTTTAAAGAACTTTAAAAAGTAAGAATTGTTTGGTTCTAGTTCAAAATCACCTGCAATGAGTTTGTGTTTATCATTATACAGTTGAATGAAGACTTTATCGAACTCTTGCAATTGCTGCGTGTTACCTTCAGCCTGGAAAGGAATATTGTTATCAGTTATGGCGGCTAACACATTTACGTCATCACTAAGCTTTCCATTTAGCTGCAGGTTTAGACTAGAATTTACAACCACATCTTGATTGTTACCAAAACTAATTCCCCTGGAAATGCTACCACTTTTATTTAATCCACCGAAAGAAAATAAATCATCTGTTGATGATTCCGGTTTGTAGAAAAAGGGTTTGTAATCATCTTCAAACCCGCTAATGGTATCTACTACTGACTTGTTACTGTATTTCTTGTTTAAGCTTATTGGGAATACTCTATATTGAACAGAAATATTATCACCCGGTTTTAAATTACACGAAGAATCGGTGTTGAAAAACAACTTGGATGATACGTCATTTAAAAAGTAGCACTGCGAATTGATAATTTCATTTTTATATGTTGCCTGAAAAGATCCCGGAACAATGCTTAAAGAATCTAGCACAATAGTGTCAATGGTGAGTACAATTACTTTGGTTCTTTGGTTACTAATGGATTGCGCACTAGAATTTTTTACACATACGAAAAACGCCACATGTAGAGTCAATATGAAAATTATGGTTTTAAATATATTCAAGCTAAGCTTACCGGTGGTTGTTATTGAATACAGTAAAAGGCACTATTATGCTTATAAACATGAATAAAACTATAATATTATTAATTAATCGCTGTGCTGCTTAAAATTATCAGTAAACAGCCTGAAATTAGGATGTTGAAGGGATAAGACACAAAGAATTAAGACCAAAGGATAAACAGGTAAATGAAATCTTGCAGAGCCGGTAATTCCTGTTGCTAGGGCCACAGATAGAACAATAAATAAGATGAGGAGAAATATTGGAGACTGTTTTTTAATAAGGGTTAAGGAATACACGAATAGTGAGAAAACAACCAGCTTAAAGAATAGCACAATCCATAGAAAAATTAATAGTGCACCGTTATAGGCTTCGTGTTTATCAATAATAAATTCATACACATCCCATTTGCCCGGATCAAAAAAGAAATTAAAAACACCAAGAGTGGTTAACCAAAGAAAGGTGCCGGGAGTTTTTTTGATTTCTGCTACTGTTAATGATATTCTTTTTTTAGAGTAATCTTTAAAAGTTGTTTCTTTTTCTGCTAGCTCATTAATAGTATCAATTTTCTGTTGAGGAGGGTTTTCGGCAAAAATTCCAGAATGGTAATTTAAGGTTGGCAGTAATTGATAATTGAGCAGATAGGTACTTGTAATACTAGAGTAATGGAAGTACTCGGTTTTTTCATAATTGTAATACTGGTAAGAAAGCAAGCAGATTATTCCAATGATGGGGTACATCAATGTACTTAAAGACATTTGCTTTAGACTTATTTGAATAATAACAAATAGGGAATAACAAATAAGAATGAACAAACTAACAGGCTTAGTGAGCAACATAAAGCACAAACAAATGGAGGCCAAAACCAAATGTTTTGATTTTCCTTTTGTAAAATACAACATATGCAAATAGACAAAGAGCAGAATTAGAAACTGAAAAAATATTTCAGACATAATCATGTTCGTGTAAACTATCTGACTAGGAAAAAACAAAAAGGCAACAGCGATAAAATAGCTGTAATTTGTTTTGAATAGCTTGTTTATGGTTTTCAAGAGCAATGCAATGCTCATCAGGCTAACTAACCCTTGCATAAGAACTATAGCCAGGTTATTTGTACTAAAAATCTTGGCAAAGGCAATAAATGCACCATAGCCGGGTGGTCGTAATGATACAAGCTGTGGCAGAATGGGTCCATTTAAGTCACCGGAGTAAATGGTAAAATTTGCAACCAGGTTTTTTGCAAGTTTTAGATACTCAAGTGAATCTTTTAAATAAATATTAAGTGTTTGACTGACATATACAAAACCAGCGACATGCAATAGTAAGAGAATAATAAAAGGAAAATACTTCTTAATCATTCAGAGATTAACTTTATTTGTATTAACTGGTTTAAGAGGAGAATAAATGAACAAAAAAATTATCACATATAATGTGAATGGAATAAGAGCAGCAATAAATAAGGGGTTTATAGATTGGATAAAAAATGTAAACCCAGATGTAATTTGTTTGCAGGAAATAAAGGCCAACCCAGAGCAGTTTGACACAGGCTTGTTTGAAAACCTGGGTTATCAGCACTATTGGTACCCCGCTGAAAAAAAGGGCTATAGCGGTGTTGCTTTATTAAGCAAAGATGAACCAGATAATGTGGTGTATGGCTGTGGAATAAAAAAGTACGATTCAGAAGGAAGGGTAATTCAGGCAGATTTTGGTGATACATCAATTATGAGTGTGTACATGCCCTCCGGTTCCAGTGGTGATGAAAGGCAAGCGTTTAAAATGAAGTGGTTGACAGACTTTAATAAGTACATTAAAAAACTAAGAAAAGATCGGGAGAAATTAATTGTATCGGGTGATTATAATATTTGTCATAAAGCAATTGACATTCATAACCCAGTTTCAAATAAAAAGAGTTCAGGGTTTTTACCGGAAGAAAGAGAATGGATGGATAAATTTACAAAGGGAGGGTTTATAGATTCGTTTAGGTATTTTAATGAAGACCCGCACAACTATACATGGTGGAGTTATAGGGCAAATGCCAGAGCAAAGAACTTGGGTTGGCGCATAGATTATCACATGGCAACAGAAAACTTGAAAGATGAATTGAAACGCTCGGTAATATTACCGGAAGCAAGGCACAGCGATCACTGTCCGGTGTTAGTTGAAGTTAATTTTTAATTATCTGAACTCACATAC
>JABDLV010000214.1 GCA_013001815.1 Bacteroidia bacterium | reverse complement strand
ATGAGTTGATTGTCTTTTCCAATCACGCCATTTTCTGCCACTGCAGCAATAATAGAAATAGTTTGTTTTTGCGTCATTAATTAAACAGCCACTGCACCCTTAATGTGAGATTGCGCAACATAGTTTTCTATGCTGATATCATCAAAGGTAAAATCGAAAATGTTTTTTACTGCAGGGTTTAATTTTAGAGTAGGTAATGGACCCGGTGTTCTGCTCAATTGAAGTTCAACTTGTTCCATGTGATTGCTATAAATATGTGCATCCCCAAATGTATGCACAAATGTGCCTACTTCCAGGTCGCAAACCTGCGCAATCATATGTGTAAGTAAGGCATAAGAGGCAATATTAAAAGGAACACCTAAAAATATATCGGCACTACGTTGGTATAATTGACAGCTTAGTTTATTGTCATGAACATAAAATTGAAACAATGCATGGCAAGGAGGTAAGGCCATTTTGCCAATGTCGCTCGGGTTCCATGCACTCACTATCATTCTGCGTGAGTCAGGATTGTTTTTAATCAACTCAATTACATTGGTGATTTGGTCAACTGTTTTGCCATCGGCACCAGACCAAGAACGCCATTGGTGTCCATAAACAGGACCTAAATTTCCGTTTTCGTCTGCCCACTCATCCCAAATGCTCACATTGTTTTCTTTTAGATAAGCAATGTTTGTTTCTCCTTTTAAAAACCACAGCAGTTCATGAAAAATGGAACGAGTGTGCAATTTTTTAGTAGTTAACAGAGGAAAGCCATCTTGCAGATCGAATTTCATCTGGTAACCAAAAACTGATACCGTACCTGTACCGGTGCGATCACTTTTCTCGTTTCCATTTTTCAGAACGTAGTCTAAAAGGTTTAAATATTGCTGCATTAGGGTGATTTAGATTACGTCACAAAAATAAAGAAAAGCAAAGGGGAGAGAAAATTTAGTTATTAACAAAAAATCAGATTTGATATTGATTCTCAAATCTAAATAAGCATTCCAACCAAAACTGCCGTAAAAAAGGAAGCGAATGTTCCAACAATTAATGCTTTCACTCCAAGTTCAGATAATGTAGTTCTTGATTTTGGTGCAATGGCTCCAATACCGCCTATTTGTATACCAATGGAAGGAATATTGGCAAAACCACAAAGAATATAAGTAGCTATGATAATGGACTTTTCCTCTGCAAACATACCTGCAGATTTTAATTCACCTAAACTTACGTAGGCTACAAATTCATTGAGTATCACTTTTTCTCCCAGTAACTGGCCAACCAAATAAATATCTTCTTTGCACACACCCATTAACCAGCTTAATGGTGCGCCCACATAACCAAGTATTAATTGTAAGGTGAATTCATTATATCTGCCGCCTGTTAATGAAGCAATTTTATCATTTAGTCCGGTATAATTTCCAATGATATCACTTAATGCATAATTTACCATTGCAACCAATGCAAGAAAAACCAAAAGCATGGCACCAACATTAACAGCAAGCTTTATACCGTCTGTTGTACCATTGCTAATTGCTTCTAAAACATTATGTCCAATTTTTTCTTCAGAGATTTGCATCTCTTCATTTACTTTTTCCGTTTGTGGCAGAAGCATTTTTGCTGCAACTACTGCTGCTGGTGCACTCATTACACTTGCCGCCAACAAGTGCTTTGCATAAAATAATTGCCTTACCGGGTCATCTCCACCTAAAAAGCCTATGTAAGCAGCCATTACCCCACCGGCAATGGTAGCCATACCGCCACCCATTAGGGTAAGCAGCTCAGATTTCGTCATGTTATCTATATAAGGTTTAATTAACAGAGGTGCTTCGGTTTGACCTAAAAAGATATTGCCTGCTGCACTTAAACTTTCTGCACCTGATAGACCCATTGTTTTTTTCATAACCCAAGCCAGCAGCCAAACTACTTTTTGAATGATACCAAAATAGAATAGCACAGATGTCAGTGCAGAGAAAAAGACTATGGTAGGTAATATTTGAAACGCAAAAATGAATCCGATGGAATCTGAATTAATGGCCAAATCACCAAACACAAACAGTGCACCTTCTTGCGTAAAATTTAAAATAGACACGAAAAAATTTCCGGCTACTTCAAACATGGAATTAATAAAAGGAACTTTTAAAACTCCCAGTGCGAACCCTAACTGCAGTCCCAATCCTGTAAATACCAATTTCCAGTTAATAGCTCTACGGTTGCTGCTCATTAACCAACATAGCAGTAGTAACACAAACATACCAAGAATTCCTCTTCCAATTGAGTTCATGTTAATACTAGAAACAGGAACATCCGGCTCATAACGATAATTAAAGTGCACACCGTTTTCTTCAATGCTCAATTCATTATCACTGAGCGCAGTAATCTCAAAACGCCTTTCATTTTTATTCGTTTGAAATCCATTTTCGTTAAGAGTGCCAAGTAATTCGCCTTCGTTCAGGTAATCTAAGGTTGTTTGATTTCCTTCTTGCTGCATTACCACGGAATCAACCCCATAGGATCCGAGATTTGGATTGTATGCAAACACTAAAACATTGCTGTCTTGCACTGTCCAGTTACCACTTGACTGTACATCCAGTTTTTCAAGATTATAAGAGAAAGAATTGTCTGTGGCATTTAAAACCATTGCATCGTTTTCCGCAATGGGTCTTATTTCATTTCCAGCACTATCAGTAATAGATGTGTAATGCCAGGTTTTGGCAATCAGTTCCGCAATAGGTAAAGGTTGATTGCTATTGCATGCGCTTAATACAACACATATAAATAATGCCGGAATGAAAAAACTGCGCATAAACCAGAATTTAGGTTAGGTAGGCTTATTGTGATTGCTGTCTGCGTTTGAGCTCATCTCTTATTTTAGAAGCTTGCTCATATGCCTCTTCATCAATGGCTCGCATTAATGATTCCTGCAACTCATCATCTGATAAAGATGAAAGTTCTGAAGTATCTATTTTTTTAGAAGAAGAACCGGTTTCAACAACTGGTACTTTTCCTTCTTCCAACGTTGCACTAGTTTCATCCAGGTTTATTCCTGCTTGAGATAGTATAAACTCATAGGTATATATAGGACAGTTAAAACGAACTGCCATTGCTATGGCATCAGATGTTCGTGCATCTATTTCGTATGTTTTGCTTCCATCAGTGCATACAAGTTTCGCATAAAAGATACCTTCCTTTAAATTGTACACTATTACTTCTTTTACTTCAATGTTAAAAGACTCAGCAAAGTTTTTGAATAAATCGTGTGTAAGTGGTCTGTTAGGTTTCATGTTTTCAAGCTCCACTGCAATAGCTTGTGCTTCAAATCCACCTATTATAATTGGTAATCTTCTTTTGCCAATTTCTTCACCCAATACAAGTGCATAGGCGCCAGATTGTGTTTGGCTAAATGATAATCCAATAATTTCTAGTTTAATCTTCTTCATCTATATCAATTCAAATATAGCTTAAATATATATTTATGCTCCGGCTGATTTAAATTTCTTTACAGACTCAATTAATTTCGGAACAACCTCAAACGCATCGCCAACTACACCGTAATCTGCAGCTTTAAAAAATGGCGCTTCGGGGTCTTTATTTATTACCACAATAGTTTTAGAAGAACTAACTCCTGCTAAATGTTGAATCGCTCCAGAAATTCCAATCGCAACATACAAGTTTGGACTAATTGCAATTCCGGTTTGACCAACGTGCTCAGAATGCGGTCTCCAATCTGCATCACTTACCGGTTTACTACAAGCAGTACCAGCATCTAATAAATCTGCTAACTCTTCAACCATGCCCCAGTTTTCAGGTCCTTTTAAACCACGTCCACCACTAATAACACGTTCCGCTTCCGGTAATAAAATTTTACCGCTGGCAATTGTGGTCTCTTTTACTTGAACTTTCAATTCACCCTCAGGTATGCTGGCTTCAAAACTCTCTATACTGGCATCTACATTGTTTTCTTTTGCCGGATATACATTTCCAACTACAGTAATAATTTGCTTGTCGGTTTTTACATTGTTGTATGCAAAAGACTTAGATGAGTATGCCGATTTTTTAACAGAAAAACCACTGCCTGTTTCCGGTAATTCTATGGCTCCATCGGCCAGGCCTGCACCCATTTTTATAGCGACTCTTGGTGCTATGCCTCTAGTGCTAAAAGAGCTTGACATTACCACTGTGTTTGCTCCTTCTTTTTCTGCTGCAGCATGAATGGCCGAAGAATAAGATTGAGTACTAAAATTATCCAGGTTGCTTTGCTTCGTGCCCATTACTTTTGATGCACCGTATTTTCCAAGTTCTTTTAAAACATCATCGGCAACATTACCAATTACAAATGCTGTTACGCTTGTGCCCGATTGCTGTGCTACATCATATGCATAACTCAATGCCTCGTATGCAGACTTTTTAAATTTTCCTTCTGTTTGTTCTATATATGCTAATACTGACATCTTAAATAACTTTTGCTTCTGTGTGTAATAAGTTTACCAATTCATCCATATCATTTTCATCAACCAATTTTACTTCTGAACGCACCGGTGGTTTATCAAATTTTAAAACTTCAGTTTGTGCACTTGCACCACTTGGTTCCACCACTGTAAGTGGTTTCGTTCTGGCAGACATAATACCTCTCATGTTAGGTATTTTTGGTTCGGCCATTCCCTCTGTAGCACTTACAACCATTGGCAATGGGCAGGTAAGTGTTTGTTTGCCACCTTCAATTTCGCGGTCTAGTTCAGCATTGTTATCATCCATTAATTTTAGTGATTTACATGCACTTACAGATGGCAATCCTAATAGCTCTGCCAACATTCCATCTACTTGTGAACCGTTAAAGTCAATAGATTCTCTTCCTGTAAGAATTAAATCATATCCTCCATCTTTTACTGCGTTTGCAATTTCAGTAGCAACAAAAAATGCATCATGCGGATGTGAGTTTACACGAATAGCATCATTGGCACCAATTGCTAAAGCTTTTCTAATGGTTGGTTCAGTAGTGGCTTCGCCAACATTTATTACTGTGACTGTTCCGCTTTTTTCGGTTGCGATTTCAATAGCTCTACTTAAGGCCATTTCATCCCAAGGATTAATGATGAATTGAACACCATCTGTTTTGAGGCTCTTATTATCATCATTAAAATTAATTTTGGTGGTAGTATCAGGAACGTTACTAATACAGACTAATATTTTCATTCAAAAAGAAGTTATTTTGATTATTGCGTGGCTGAATTTCTTAGGCTGCAAAGCTAACATTTTAGGCAAAGTTTTAAAATGAATTCTGGCCCGAATTAGCAACATTTTGTGCTCCTATTTATAGCTTAAATAATTGAAACACAGAGCAAATTAATCAAGTATAAGGCGATTGTAAATATTGACTAAACAGGTGGATATTTTAATTATTTTTGGCTCAGATTTAGAACTATGAGAGAATTACAATTTAGAGAAGCTTTAAGAGAAGCAATGAATGAAGAAATGCGCACAGATGAGAGCATTTTTTTAATGGGAGAGGAAGTTGCTCAATATAATGGAGCATATAAAGTAAGCCAAGGTATGCTGGAAGAGTTTGGGGAAAAGCGTGTAGTAGATACGCCAATTTCTGAATTAGGCTTTGCCGGTGTAGGGGTTGGTGCAGCAATGAACGGCTTAAGACCTATAATTGAATTCATGACGTTTAATTTCTCTCTGGTTGCAATTGATCAGGTTATTAATGCGGCTGCTAAAATGCTGTCTATGTCTGGTGGGCATTTTTATTGCCCAATGGTTTTTAGAGGACCTACAGGAAGTGCCGGTCAATTAGGAGCACAACACTCGCAAGCCTTTGAAAGTTGGTATGCCAACTGCCCTGGTTTAAAAGTGGTAGTGCCATCAAATCCTAAAGATGCGAAAGGCTTACTAAAGACTAGCATACGAGATAATGACCCTGTAATTTTTATGGAGAGTGAGCAGATGTATGGTTTTAAAGGAGAAGTGCCTGAAGGAGAATATGTAATGCCATTGGGTGTTGCAGATGTAAAAAAAGAAGGTACGGATGTTACTTTAGTTTCATTTGGTAAAATGGTACATGTTACAATGAATGCAGCAAAAGAATTAGAAAAGCAGCAAGTAAATGCAGAAGTAATTGATTTGCGAACGGTTCGTCCAATTGACTACGCCACCATTATTAAATCCGTTCAAAAAACCAATCGTTTAGTTGTTGTAGAAGAATCATGGCCTTTAGGCTCAATTGCTACAGAAGTATCATTTGCCGTGCAGAGAGATGCTTTTGATTATTTAGATTCTCCTGTATTACGTGTAATGGGAGCAGATGTGCCAATGGCTTATGCACCAACTTTGGTAGAAGCGTACTTGCCTAACCCTGAGAAGGTTATAGCAGCTGTAAGACAAGTATTGTACATGAACTAGATATTTGAAAATTATTCATTTACAGCTCTACTTTTATTGATTTGTAATTGAAATTCAAATATATTTGCCCGCCTTAAAAGAAAAACCAGACATACATATATCTTATTATAAAAACCAAAATTTAAAAATTAGTTAAATGGAAAATATTATTTACATCATTCCGGCTTTTGGAGTAATTGCATTGCTTTTTACGTTTTGGAAATCTTCATGGGTTTCTAAGCAAGAAGTAGGTACAGAAAAAATGGAAAAAATTGCAAACCATATAGCAAAGGGTGCAATGGCATTTTTAAGAGCCGAGTATAAAATACTTTCAATCTTTGTAATTGCAGTTGCAATATTATTAGTTATTGGTGGAGTTACAAATGAGGCTTCACATCCTTTAGTTGCACTTTCTTTTATAGTGGGTGCATTTTGTTCTGCCTTGGCAGGATATATAGGAATGAAGGTTGCAACAAAAGCAAATGTAAGAACAACTAATGCTGCCAGAGAAAGTTTAGGTAAAGCATTGGAAGTTGCCTTTGGTGGTGGCTCAGTTATGGGACTTGGAGTTGTTGGGCTTGGTGTTTTAGGTTTAGGAACACTATTCCTAGTATTCACTAACATGTTCGGCACGGAGGTAGATAATATTCAAAAAGTAATTACCATTATTACCGGTTTTTCTTTTGGTGCATCTTCTATTGCATTATTTGCACGTGTTGGTGGTGGTATTTATACAAAAGCTGCTGATGTAGGTGCTGACCTTGTTGGTAAAGTAGAAGCCGGTATTCCGGAAGATCACCCGTTAAACCCTGCTACTATTGCGGATAACGTTGGTGATAACGTAGGTGATGTTGCTGGTATGGGTGCTGACCTTTTTGAGTCTTATGTTGGTTCAATCATTGGTACTATGGTATTAGGAGCAGCCTTTATGGGTGCACCTGGTTTTGCGGATGAGTTCAGTGGTCTTTCTGCAGTTTTGTTACCGTTAGTATTAGCGGGCGTTGGAATTCTTACTTCGATTTTAGGAACCTTCTTTGTAAAAGTAAAAGATGGTGGAGACCCACACAAAGCATTAAACATTGGTGAGTTTGGTTCTGCAGGAATCTTGTTAGTCATAACATACTTTGTAATTAATTGGATGCTTCCTGGAACATGGGAGTTTGCCGGGCAAACCATTACTTCTAATGGCGTGTTCTTTTCCATATTACTTGGATTAGCAGCCGGACTTGGAATAGGAAAAATTACTGAGTACTATACAGGAACAGGAACGAAGCCTGTTCAATCTATCGTAAATCAATCGGTAACAGGTGCAGCTACAAATATAATTGCCGGTTTAGGTGTTGGTATGATGTCAACTGCGATTCCAATTATCATTATTGCTATAGCAATCATAGGAGCATATTCATTTGCTGGTTTATATGGAATTGCAATTGCTGCTGTTGGTATGCTTTCAAATACGGGTATTCAATTAGCCGTTGATGCTTACGGTCCGGTTTCGGATAATGCAGGCGGTATTGCTGAAATGGCTGAATTACCAAAAGAGGTTAGACAACGTACAGATAAATTAGATGCTGTTGGAAATACAACGGCTGCAATTGGTAAAGGATTTGCAATTGGTTCTGCGGCTTTAACAGCTTTGGCATTATTTGCGGCATTTATGACTTCATACAATGTAACGCATCCTGACACTCCTATAGTTGGAATTAATATTACGAACCCATTTGTAATGGCTTCTTTATTTATTGGAGCAATGTTGCCATTCTTATTTTCTGCAATGAGTATGAATGCTGTAGGTAGAGCGGCAATGGCAATGATTGAAGAGGTAAGAAGACAATTCAAATCAATTCCGGAATTGAAAGCAGCTTTAAGTGTGATGAATAAAAACGAAGGAAAAGAGCAAAGTGAGTGGAGTGAAGAAGACCAACGAATTTTTAATGCTGCAGATGGCAAAGCGGAATATGACAAATGTGTTGAGATTTCAACAAAAGCTTCCATTAAAGAAATGGTAATGCCGGGATTGATCGCTGTATCGGTTCCTGTTATTTTTGGATTTGTACCGAAACTATTTTTAGAAGGAAATACAAATGCATTGATGCTTGGTGGTTTATTAGCAGGCGTTACTGTATCTGGAGTATTAATGGCATTATTTCAATCGAATGCCGGTGGTGCATGGGATAACGCAAAGAAAATGATTGAAGAAGGTGTAACTATTAACGGAGAAAAATTTGGAAAAGGTTCTGAAGCACACAAAGCAGGTGTTGTTGGTGATACCGTTGGTGACCCGTTTAAAGATACTTCAGGTCCATCATTAAACATCCTATTAAAATTAATGAGTGTTGTTGCTCTTGTAATTGCAACGCTTATCTAGTTAAAATATATTGCAAAAGAAAAGGGGCTTAATCATATGATTAAGCCCCTTTTTTATTTTAGAGTGCTTTTTTTATTTCTTCCCTGCAGGTTCAAACAAACCATGCAATTCTGCATTTACTCTTTCTACTATCATTCCTAAATCTTCTTTGCTTTCTTCAAAGTTAAGCTCATCAATATCAACTACCAGTAGCTTTCCAAGGTCGTAACGCTGAATCCATGCTTCGTATCTTTCGTTCAATCTTTTTAAGTAGTCTAAACGAATGGTGTTTTCATATTCACGTCCACGTTTTTGTATTTGGTTTACCAAAGATGGAACAGAGCCTCTTAAGTAAATTAATAAATCCGGTGGTTGAATAAACTCACTCATCAAATCAAATAAGCGTAAGTAGTTTTCATAATCACGGGTTGTCATTAAACCCATGGCATGTAAGTTGGGTGCAAAAATGTGCGCGTCCTCATAAATTGTTCTGTCTTGTATAATCGTGTTTTCACTTTTTTGAAAATCGGTTACCTGACGAAAACGAGAATTTAAGAAATACACTTGTAAATTGAATGACCAACGTTGCATGTCGGTATAGAAATCATTTAAATAAGGATTGTCATCTACGTCTTCGTATTGAACTTCCCATTTATATTGTTTCCCTAAAAGGGTGGTTAAGGTGGTTTTTCCTGAACCAATATTTCCTGCAACTCCTATGTACATATGTTTAGTTTTTTTTGGGGATTAATAATGTGACTAATGTAATAATTAAATCAAACCGTCCATTTAAAAATTATCAACGATGTGTTCGTAAGCATGTATAGCAAATTCTGTTCCAAACGAATCTGTTTTACTGCTTCTTTTTCAACCCCAGGTATAGCAAGGGTTTCATCTAATCCCGTTATAATATTATGCTGATGAATTTGCTCATCATCGGCATAAACTATAATATCCTGAAAAACCTGGAAGTTGTCAACATTTTTTACGCGAATGTTCTTTAAGTATACGCCAAGGCGGTCAAATACGTATAATCCATTTTCTTTATCTGCTAAAACCAGCCATTTTTCGCTTTCATTTAAATAAGATGGTTCTATTTCATCGTTAAATAATTGGTTGAATGATTGACTGCGGATACTGATTTGTAGCTCAGAATCCAGTTTATATAATTGTCGAAGCACAGGATCGAAAACCCATAGTCCATTATCATGTGAACGACACACTACCGTTTGTTGGTAAATATCATAATCGTTTAATTCCAGTCTTGAGTGATCGGCTAAATCTGAATTGAGAAAATCTATGGTACCAAACTCCGGATAGTAAACCAATAATTTTAATGGATCAGTTGTATCAATAAATTCAATTTGTCCTCTGTCTTTTCTACTGAAAGTATATTTCGATACCAGTTCAGGATTGTATTTAGTGAGAACTCCATTTTCCAAAACATATACATTGCCAACATGGTCTGTGCTAAAAAAATCTGCCTGTACGGGTATTTGCTTTATCTGTTGAAACTGGCCATCGCCTAGGCTAATTAGGGCAATTAAGAAGTACGTTATAAAACTAGGTATCAATATTGTTTATCTTGAAGGGATAGAATTTCATCTACCAGTTTTCTGTTATTGCTAAGGCGTGGAATTTTGTGTTGCCCGCCTAGCTTGTTTTTCTGCTTTAACCAATGATAAAATATGTCATTTGGCATCTTATGTATAACGGGGGCATCAAGAACCATATTGTCATATCGCTTGGCTTCATAATCAGAATTAATGTCTTTTAAAGCAGTATCTAATTGCTCACTAAATAATTTTAAATCGCTTGGGTCTTTTTTAAACTCAATTAACCATTGATGCGCACCATTATTGGTTTCACTTCTAAAATAAATGGGTGCAGCGGTATATTCTCTTACTACGGCACCGGTTTTTTCACATGCAAACTGCAGTGCTTTTTCGGCATTGTCTATGATTACTTCTTCTCCAAATGCATTAATAAAATGTGCCGTTCTGCCACTTACTTTTATTCGGTATGGATCAGTGGAGGTAAACGTAATGGTGTCTCCAATTTTGTAACGCCATAAACCCGCGTTGGTTGATATTACCAATGCATAATTTTTTCCAATTTCAATCTGGTCCAGTGTTAAAACATTGCTCTCATCAAATTCACCATCGGCTCCATAAGGAATGAACTCATAAAACATACCATAGTCCAACATCAACAGCATATCATCTTCATGGTTTCTGTCTTGTATGCCAAAAAAACCTTCAGATGCGTTGTATGTTTGAATATAATTGAATCCCGCTTTTGGAATTAATTTATTGTATTGCTCTTTGTAAGGGTCAAAATTTACACCACCATGAATGACCAATTCTAAATTTGGCCATACATCAAATAAATTCTTAGTATTTGCTTTTTCTAAAACCAGATTAATGAAAACCAACATCCAGGAAGGAACACCAACTAACGATGTAACATCATCTTCTGCTGTGTATTTCGCCATCTTCTCAATTTTTTCTTCCCATTCATCCATTAAGGCAATGTTCTTATCCGGAGTTCGTATTAATTGAAACCAGAAGGGTAGGTTATCCATTAGAATGGCCGAGATGTCTCCATGGTAATTGCCATTTCCATATGACTCCGTTTTTAAACTACCACCCATAGACAGTACTTTGCCTGAAAATAATTTGGTTTCGGGATTGTTATTGCAGTACATGGAAAGCAAATCTTTACCTCCTTTATAATGACAAGAATCTAATGCGCTAATGCTTACTGGAATAAATTTGCTTTTATCATTGGTTGTGCCTGATGATTTTGCAAACCATTTTATTTCTTCGTTCCATAAAATATCTTGTTGCCCTTGTCTAATCTTTTCAATGTAGGGTTTTAGGCTATTGTAATCTTGCAGCGGAACATTGCGCTTAAAATCATTATAGTTTTTTATGTCTTTGTAACCGTGCTTAACTCCCCATTCGGTTTCATCAGCCGCTTGAACCAATTGTTTTAACCAATCATTTTGCACTTCATGAGGATACTTGATAAAAAGCTCAATTTGATGAATGCGCTTTTTCATTATCCAGGAAAATATGGAGTTCATTAATTCCATGATGGGTATTCAGTTCGGTTAGTTCTACAAGTTACAAATTATGATACTAATATGTTTTTCTTTCTTTTTTGGAAATAATCTTCAATTTCCTTCAGTGATTTCGTATTAAAAGTCATTGCTTTACCTAGTGCGCCCTTACGTGCAACGCAAACACCATAATACATATCGCCATAGCCATCAACATGGTGTGCATCAGGGTTAATTGAGATCATTACTCTTTTAGAAAGTGCATATTGTATCCAACGCCAGTCCAAATCCAGTCGGTAAGGGTGTGCATTGAGTTCAATTACCACATCGTTTTTAGCACAAGCATCAATTACTTTTTTGTGGTCTATCGGGTATCCTTCTCTTGCCAAAAGCAATCGTCCGGTTGGGTGACCTAATATCGTTGTAAACGGATTTTCAATTGCAGTGATTAATCGTTTCGTTGCTTTTTCTTTGTCCATTTTTAATCCACTGTGAACAGATGCAACAATAAAATCGAAACTGGCGAGCACATCATCTTCATAATCTAATGACCCGCTGTGAAGAATATCTGATTCAATCCCTTTTAAAATTTTAAACGGTGCTAATTTTTTGTTCAGTTCATCAATTTCTTTGTGTTGCTTTTTAATGGTATCTGCACTCATTCCATTTGCATAAAACGCGCTTTTGCTATGGTCGCATATACCTAAATATTCAAAACCTAATTCTTTGCAATGTTCAGCCATTTCCTGTAAGCTGTTTTGTCCATCACTGTAGGTGCTGTGGTTGTGCAGTATTCCTTTTAAATCGGCATGCTCAATCAGTTCGGGTAGCTTATTGGCTTTTGCCCATTTTATTTCATCCAAACCTTCTCGCAATTCAGGCTCTATATAGGCTAGTCCAAACTCCTTGTAAATTTCTTCTTCTGAATTTAATGCTTTAGACAAAACAGAGTCCGACTTTTTTATCTTATCCAATTCACTCAGATGTTCTTCGCTTGCAGTGGTTTTAAATAGAGTAGTGGAAAAGGATTTTTCATTACATAAATAAAAAACAACATTTACATTTTCTGAAGTAATTGCTGTAAGGGAATCTTTATCCTTTTTATCTACACTTAACAGTTTACTTGATTTAATTGATTTTTCCAGTTCATCTGCATTTGCCGAACTAACAAACTCAATTTTGTCCAGCACTTCACACTTTCTTCTCAATGCACCGGTAAAACTTAAATCAATATTCTTTATTTTTTTCTGAATGAATTCAGAAATTTCTTTGGCATCTACTTCTAATGATGCATAATGATGTATTCCTTTATTTGAAATGGTGAATTCAACCACTTTTTTAATGGAGTTCTGGCTTTTTTCGCCAAAGCCTTTCAGTTCAATTAATCTGTTTTCATTACATGCGTATAAAAGCTCACCTAAATTTTCAATTTCAAGTTCTTTCCAAAGTACGGCTACTTTTTTAGGTCCAATGCCTTTAACCCGCATCATTTCTATTACTCCGGTTGGTGTGTCTTGCAGCATCTTTTCCAAATCTTCCAGCTCACCGGTGCTCAAAATGTTTTGAATTTTAGCAACCATGCTTTTGCCAATTCCTTTCACTGCACCCATTTCTTTTTCATCCATATCAGAAAGCTCCGTTTCTAATCGGTCAATGTTAAAGGCTGCGTTTTGGTATGATTTAATTTTAAACGGATTGCCTTCATGCAACTCCATTAACTTGGCAGTGTCCTTTAGTATGGATGCTATATCATGATTATTCATTAAAACAGGACTAGTAAATTTCTAAAGTAAAAGGCATTCTCATTTGAATCCCTTCAATGTTATTTAAATCGTTTAATGCTTTAATGTATGGGTAAGCTACACCGGCTTGTTCTTTTAGAATTTTAGTTTTTGCGCGCGTTTCCAGTTGTTTCATTATTGTAACCATTGGGTCTTCTTCTTCCGGCAATTCTTTAATGATGTAGTCTTCTGTCTCTGCTAATTTTGCTGCAATTTCTATGGCTTTGTTTTTACCTCCAAGCATATCTACCAAACCATTATTGAGTGCATCTGTACCGCTCCAAATTCTTCCTTGTCCCAATGTATCCACATTGGATTTTGTCATATCTCTGCCTTCTGCAACATGATCTAAAAAGACATCATAAACATCTCCGGTAATGTTTTGGATAACTGCTTTTTCTTCTTCAGTCATAGCTCGGTCAAATGCACCGAGGTCAGCCATTCTGCCACTTTTATATCCGTCTGTAGTAATGCCCAATTTTTCATTTAATAACTCTTGCCCATTAAATAACATTCCCCAAACTCCTATAGAACCGGTTAGTGTTGTTGGTTGTGCAACGATAGAGTTTGCAGGACAAGAAATGTAATAACCGCCACTGGCTGCCAGGTTACCCATTGATACTACTACGGGTTTAGCTTCTTTTGCCAACTCCATTTCTCTCCAAATAATATCTGATGCTAATGACGAACCACCGGGTGAATTTACACGTAGTACAATGGCCTTTACTTTATCATCTTCCCGTGCTTTTTTAATTGCTTCGGCAACACCTTCAGAACCAATTTTACCTTCCGGTTGTTCCCCATACATAATTTCACCCTCTGCATACACCACTGCAATTCTATCTTTTTTATAACCACCTTTTGGCGCTTTAACTGACTTGCTGTATTCGCCAACACCTATACTGTTTAATTCATCTTCCGGAGATTCAGTTTTTTCAAGTAAAATTTGGTGCACCTCATCTTGGTATTTCAATCCATCCACTAAATTATTTTCAAATGCATCTTCTGCTCTGGTAGCAGACAGGCTGTTGGCTATTTCAGTTAACTTATCTGCATCAATGCTTCTGGAGATGGATATTTTATCCACCATATGTTTCCAAAAATCATCTACCAATTCTTTTATTTGGTGTTTATTCTCTTCACTCATTTTATCTAAAGTGAATTGCTCAATTGCACTCTTGTATTTTCCCTCTCGAATAACTTGTGGTTCCACACCTAATTTATCCATTGCGTTCTTAAAAAACATTGCTTGTGCGGCCAAGCCTTTAAACTCCAATATGCCTTCAGGTTGTAAATAGACTTGGTCTGCAACCGAAGCTAAATAATAAGAGCGTTGCGAATAAGAATCTCCAAAAGCAATCACAAATTTTCCTGAAATTTTAAAATCTTCCAGTGCATCTCTAATTTCAGTTGCCGTTGCCAAACCACTGCTAAACATTTGTGTGTTGAAGTAAATTCCTTTAATGTTATCATCGGTTTTAGCATAGTGAATGGATTTAATAATGTCATTCAGTCCTACATCTGGTTTTAAACTTATTGATGCAGGATTAAAATTTGCGAACGGATCACTGCTAGACCTATCCGCAATGGGCTGGTCTAACTCTAAATGTAGAACAGAGTTGGGTTTTACCTTTACTTCTTTATTAGAAGCAAATGAAACAATGGCTGCCATAAATAAGAAACCGATGAAAATTAGCAGGCAAAAGCCAACCATAGTGGCCAAAACGTATTTGAGAAATTGTAGCATAGTATGTTTATAAAAATTAAGGTTAATGTAAAATACAAAAATAGGCTTTAATGTTTATTTTTGAGTACGATGGCAGCAATGAAAAAGGCTTTTTTGCATTTAGGAAGTAATGAGGGAGACAGATATGAGCATTTGAATAATGCTATACATGCCATTGAACAACGACTTGGAGCCGTGCATCAAAAATCTTCTGTTTATGAAACGGAGCCTTGGGGTGAAAAAGAGCAATTACCTTTTTTAAATATTGCGTTAGAAATTGAAACGCACCTTTTACCACACAAACTGTTATTGGAAATAAACAAGATTGAAGATGAATCGGGGAGAACGAGAACTAAAAAATGGGGAAGTAGAATTTTAGATATTGATATACTATTCATTAATAATGAGGTGATAAAAGATGAAAAGTTAACGATACCGCATCCATATATTGAAAAACGAAATTTTGTTATGGTGCCCCTGAATGAAATTGCCGGTGAGCTAATCCATCCAATATTAAATCAAAATATTGCTGCTTTATTGAAAGAAAGTACGGATACTTGTGAAGTGAAATTATGGAACGCTAATATTGATACAGAAAAATAAGCGTAAATGGATCAATACAAGTATATAGTAGTTGAAGGCAACATTGGCTCGGGTAAAACATCCCTGGCAAAAATGATTAGCCAAGAGCATGACAGAGAGCTTATTTTAGAAGAATTTGCCGACAATACTTTTTTGCCTCAATTTTATAATCAGCCGGAACGCTATGCTTTTCCTTTAGAATTGTCATTTCTTGCGGCAAGATACCATCAGTTAAAAAAGAAATTAACAGCGCTTCCACTTAAAACCTTTGTTTCAGACTACTTATTTGATAAATCACTCTTGTTTGCAAAAGTGAATTTGAAAGAAGAGGAATTTGGGCTTTATCGAACGTTTTTTGAATTGTTGGAGCGAGATATTCCGAAGCCGGATTTGATCATTTATTTAGACAAAGATATTGCTAAACTGCAGGCCAATATTGAGAAAAGAGGCCGTCCCTTCGAAAAAGACATCAGTAATACCTACTTAGAAAACATTCAAATCGGGTATGAAAAAATCTTATCCGACTCAGGATTGAACGTGTTAAAAATAAATAGCGGAGAATTAGATTTTGTAAAGAATGAAAGCCACTTCAAAAAAGTTATAAACAGGATTCTAACATATTAAAAGCTAGTGAATTGAGCTATTGAACTTTTCGTGAATATATTCGTAATAAATGCTTTTAAATAATAAAAAGTATTGATTATACTTGCATCACTATAACCAAAATAACTGATTAACAATTAGAACAAATATCATGAAATTAAAATTTACACTCATTTTGGCATTGGCCATGGCATTCACATTAGGTGCATGGGCACAAGATTCTGAAGAAACTGCAAGCACTGGCATGCCAAGTCCAAAAGATTTTAATCGTTGGTCTGTAGGGCTTAACGGTGGAACCACTCTTTATCAAGGTGATTTAGCGCCTTGGGGTAATGGAGACGGATTCGAGTTCAATTATGTGTTTGGTGGAAATGTATCGTATAGATTATCTCATTCCATTGCATTAAGAGGGAATGTATGGCTTGGGGAACTTGCAGGTCAAAATATTAGTAAAACTAGTATTCCAAATACTTCAGATTTAATATTAGAAGATTTCACCTCAAGCATTACTCAATTTAATTTAAATATAGTAGGTACTTTAGGAAACGTTAGCCATCTGCAGCGTAATAAGAAATTACACTTAGAAGCTAATGGAGGAATTGGATATCTTATGTACGATTCTGAAACGAATTATCGTCCGGGTACCATAATGCCGGACTCATCAAGAACTGCAGATTCAGGTTCATTAATTGCAAATGCAGGTTTGGGTCTTAAGTATCGTTTAGGGTCTAAAGCAAACTTAGGTTTGTACTATGACTACAATATGACTTTTGATGATGATTTAGATCTTTACGAAGCGGGCACACAAAATTTTGATACCTACTCATTCATCACTTTAGGTGTTAATTACACATTAGGAAAGAAAGACAAGAACATGGAGTGGGTTAACCCAATGGAGATTGTCTACAACGACATGGCTGACATGCGTGGTAAAATGGATATGCTATCAAATGATAAAGACAACGATGGTGTAGCTGATATATTTGATAAAGATAACTCTACACCTGAAGGTGCTAAAGTATATGGTGATGGTTCTGCTGTTGATTCTGATGGTGACGGTGTTGCTGATGCAGATGATGCTGACCCATTTACAGCTAAGGGAGTAACTGTTGATGCTAACGGTGTTGCAGTTGATTCTGATGGTGATGGTGTTCCGGATGGAAAAGATTTAGAAGCAAATACTCCTTCAGGAACATTAGTCAACTTCCAGGGTGTTACTATTCCTAAGTTTGATCCAAGCATGATACCAGCTGCTAAAGGTGGAGATGTTGCTTTACCTTCTATTTACTTTACAACAAATAGTTCAGCTGTTTCATCTACATACAACAAGCAATTATTAACTGTTGCTCGTGCACTGCAATCTAATTCCGGTTTAACATTATTAGTTAGTGGTAATGCAGACAAAACAGGTGGTGAGGAATACAATCAAAAATTGGCACAGAAGCGTGCTGAAAATGTAATTCAAAAATTAGTTGACTTATATGGAGTAGATGCTAGTAGATTAAGTGCTACTTCAAATGGTGAAACTTCTCCTATGACAGAAAAAGTAAATTCTGTAAATAGAAGAGTAGACTTCATCGTTCAATAAGTTTAAAAAATATATTTAGAGAAACCCTGGTGGAAACACCGGGGTTTTTTTATGCGCTTAACTCATATAGTACTACACCGGCACAAACAGAAATGTTTAAACTGTGTTTAGTTCCATATTGAGGAATTTCTATGCAAGCATCAGAGAGGTCAATGATTTCTTGTTGCACACCTTCTACCTCATTACCAAATACAATAGCCATAGGTTTATTCTCTTCAGGTTGAAAATCCCTTATAGATTGAGAGCCTGTAGTTTGTTCTACACTTATTATCTGATATCCATTTCGTTTCAGCTCTTTAATGGCCTTTAAAGTGCTATCAAAATGTTTCCACATTACGCTTTCTGTTGCGCCAATTGCGGTTTTATGAATATCTTTGTGAGGTGGTTGGGCTGTAATACCACACAAGTAAATCCCCGATAGTAAAAAAGCATCTGCAGAGCGAAATACGGAGCCGACATTATTTCCGCTTCGTACATTGTCTAACACAACAATGATGGGTTTCTTTTCTGCATCTTTAAACTCTTCGGTAGTTTTACGCCCAAGTTCATGCAATTTTAGTTTTTGCATGTGCGAAATTTAAAATAAATTTATAAGAATTATAGAATTCTCTTGAAAGTAAAAGATAAAAAACGAACCGTTACTCCTTTAATGAAGCAGTACAATTCGGTAAAGGCGAAATATCCTGATGCCATTGTACTGTTCAGAGTGGGAGATTTTTACGAAACCTTTAGTCAGGATGCGGTTACTACTGCACAGATTTTAGGTATTGTATTAACCAAACGTGCAAACGGTTCTGCATCTGAAGTAGAGCTTGCCGGTTTTCCACACCATGCGTTAGAAACGTATTTACCAAAATTAGTACGAGCAGGACAGCGTGTTGCTATATGCGATCAATTAGAAGATCCTAAAACAACAAAAACCATTGTAAAGCGAGGTGTAACAGAATTGATAACACCCGGCATTGCTATTAATGATCAGGTACTGGATCATAAAAGCAATAACTTTTTAGCGGTAATGCATAAGTCGGGTTCTATGTTTGGTGTGGCATTCATAGATGTAAGCACAGGAGAGTATTTAATTGCTGAAGGTGATTGGCAATACATGGATAAACTCTTGCAAAATCACAATCCAAGTGAGGTAGTATTCGTAAAGTCTTATTTAAAAGACTTCCAAGAGCAATACGGTACAAAGTTTTATACCTACACATTAGATGATTGGATTTTTCAATACGATTTTGCTAAAGAAAAATTATTGGATCATTTTGGAACGCAATCTTTAAAAGGTTTTGGAATAGCCGATTTACAATTAGGAATTGTTGCAGCTGGTGCCGCTTTGCATTATGCTTCTGAAATGCAACACAAGGAGCTGAGTCAGATTACTAATATATCTAGAATTGATAAAGAGAAATATGTATGGTTAGATAAGTTCACCATTCATAATTTAGAATTGATTTATTCCAATCAGGAAAAAGCAAAAACTCTGTATGATATTTTAGACAGAACCTGTTCACCCATGGGTGCGCGTTTAATGAAACGTTGGACGGTAATGCCATTGAAAGAGCTGGAGTTAATCAATAAGCGATTAAATATTGTTGAGTTTTTAATCAATAATAGAGATGATGCAGAAATCTTTCAAAAGCAATTAAAACAAGTTGGCGATTTAGAGCGTGTTATTTCCAAGGTAGCACTGCGAAAAATAAATCCAAGGGAAATCATACAATTAAAGAAATCATTGCAGGCCATTCATCCCATAAAAAACAGAGCCAAGTTGGCAAGCAGCAAGGCATTGCAAGAAATAGCCAATCAGTTGGATGCTTGTACTGCGTTAATTGGTAGCATAGCGAAAACCCTAAATGATGAAGTACCTGTTGCTGTGACCAAAGGTGATGTAGTGCGAGATGGAATTAATAAGGACCTGGATGAGTTAAGAGAAATTGCAAGTGGAGGAAAAAATTATTTGTTGGATTTACAAAAACGGGAGGTTGAGAAAACAGGAATTTCTTCTTTAAAGCTTGGCTTCAATAATGTGTTCGGTTATTATATTGAAGTAACACATAGACATAAAGATAAAGTTCCTTCAGAGTGGATTAGAAAACAAACCTTGGTTAATGCAGAACGATACATTACCGATGAGTTAAAAGAATACGAAGAAAAAATTCTGGGTGCCGAAGAAAAAATTCATAAGCTTGAGCAAGAACTGTTTGATAATTTGGTAGTTGATTTATCACAGTATGTTTCGACAGTGCAAAAGAATGCTGCATTGGTTGCACATATAGATTGCTTGCTGGCCTTTTCAAATATTGCCATCAGCAATAATTATGTAAAGCCCAAATTAAACACCACAGAAGTAATCGATATTAAAGAAGGAAGGCACCCTGTGTTAGAACAGCACTTGCCTTTGGGAGAGGATTATATATCTAACAACATTTATTTGGATAATGAGCAGCAGCAAATCATTATCGTTACCGGGCCTAACATGAGCGGTAAGTCGGCATTGCTTAGACAAACAGCACTTATTGTTCTAATGGCACAAATGGGTTCGTATGTTTCTGCCAAGGCTGCCGATATTGGCTTAGTTGATAAAGTGTTTACCCGAGTCGGTGCATCAGATAATATTTCCAGTGGTGAATCTACGTTTATGGTAGAGATGAATGAAACGGCAAGCATTCTAAATAATCTGTCGAACAGAAGTTTAATCTTGTTAGATGAAATTGGTAGAGGAACCAGTACTTATGATGGAATTTCTATTGCCTGGGCAATTGCACATTACTTGCATGAAAAACCGGAGTGCAAAGCAAAAACATTGTTTGCTACTCATTATCATGAGTTGAATGAAATGGCTAATTCATACAACCGGATTAAAAATTACCATGTAAGTATAAAAGAAAGCGATACAGATATTTTGTTTTTAAGAAAGTTGGTGCCCGGTGGAAGTGAACACAGCTTTGGAATACATGTTGCAAAATTAGCCGGAATGCCGAATTCGGTTTTGCAAAAAGCAGAAAAAATGCTGAGCATTTTAGAACAAGCACACAGTAGTTCTGAATTAATTAAGAAAGACCAGCTTAAAAAACAAGAGGACCAATTTCAATTATCATTCTTTCAACTAGATGACCCTTTGCTAGAGCAAATACGAAACGATTTAATGCAAATTGATGTAAATAAGCTTACTCCTGTGGAGGCATTAATGAAACTGAATGAATTCAAAAATTTACTCAGAAAAAGCTGAAAATGAGGTGCCTAAAATTGGTCAAATTTAGATTGTCAGGTGTTTGATTTTTGTATATTTGCCTTCCCTTTGAAAAAAGGGATGTTATAAGCGAAAGTAGCTCAGTTGGTAGAGCACGACCTTGCCAAGGTCGGGGTCGCGAGTTCGAATCTCGTCTTTCGCTCTTTTTTATTGTCTACGCCCCGGTGGTGGAACTGGTAGACACGCGGGACTTAAAATCCCGTGGCCATTGCGGCCGTGCGGGTTCGATTCCCGCCTGGGGCACACCTTTTTTCCCTCACTTTTTAGTGAGGGTTTTTTATGAGTTTTACTTTGGAAATCCCTGAAAATTTTATCCTTAATTTTGCAGCATGCAAACGCTAAGCAAGCCAGCAACTAAATTAACCTGTTATCACTGTGGAGATGATTGTTTAAACGACAACATAAAGCAAGAGGAAAAAATATTTTGTTGTGCAGGTTGCAAAACCGTTTTTGAAATACTGGATGCCAATAATCTGTGTGATTATTATGATTTAGAAAAGAACCCGGGCATTCGAATGGAAAAACCGGTGGCGCAAGAAAAGTTTGCCTTTTTAGATAATTCAGAAATTCAGAAACAGCTATTACGTTTTAGCGATGGAAATACATCCAAAATTGAATTAACACTTCCGCAGATTCATTGCAGCTCTTGCATTTGGTTATTAGAGCATTTAAATCAATTGAATGATTCTGTGCTGCAATCCACCGTTAATTTTCCGAAGAAGGAAATATCTGTTACCTATAAAGAACAAGACTTTGGCCTACGCCAGTTAGTAGAGCTGATAAGCTCTTTGGGCTATGAACCGGAAATTAATTTATCTCTTAATAAGGAGAAAACGGAAGGTAAAATAAACCGAAGTTTAATTTATAAAATTGGTATTGCCGGATTTTGTTTTGGCAATATCATGTTGCTAAGCTTTCCCGAGTATTTAGCAAGAGAGGCTTCTGCTCTATATGATTACAAACAATTTTTTGGCTATCTCAATTTGGTTCTGGTTATTCCTGTAGTGTTTTACAGTGCCTCAGAATATTTCCAATCTGCTTTTAGTGGATTAAAAAACAAAATCATCAATATAGATGTGCCTATTGCCTTAGGAATCATTACCCTCTTTTTACGAAGTGGGTATGAAATTTTAAGTCATACCGGTGCAGGTTATTTAGATTCCTTGGCTGGCTTGGTATTTTTCTTGTTGGTCGGTAAATGGTATCAATCCAAAACGTATCGAACCCTTTCTTTTGAACGGGATTACACTTCTTACTTTCCTTTAGCGGTGAATGTATTGCAAAATGAGCAAGAGCATGTCATTAATGTAAATGATTTGCAAAAAGGAGATCTTATCCGAATTAGAAATGAAGAAATTGTACCTGCAGATGCCGTTCTCAAATCAGGAAAAGCCAGTATCGACTATAGTTTCGTAACGGGTGAGTCTGAGCCGGTAAGCGTGGATGAAGGAGAGCTTATTTATGCAGGTGGCCGACAAAGAGGAGCTTCAATTGAGTTAAGTGTAGAGAAAGAAGTGTCTCAAAGTTATTTGACTCAACTATGGAACCATAAAGTATTCGGTAGAGATTTTTCATCCATTACTAGCATGGTTGATGTGGCTGCAAAATATTTTACGGTTGCTATTTTATTTATTGCAATCGCAACAGGTTTGTATTGGTATTTTAGTTCACCTGAATTGGTGTTTAACACATTCACCGCAGTGTTAATTATTGCTTGTCCTTGTGCCTTAGCTTTAACCATACCTTTTGCTTTAGGAAGTGCCATACGTTTATTTGGTAAAGCAGGTTTGTATGTAAAAAATACAGCTACGATTGAGCAAATGGCAAAAGTCAATTGTATTGTATTTGATAAAACAGGAACCCTTACCGAAAACGATCACTCTACGGTTCAGTTTAAAGGGAATGAATTAAGTGAGGAGCAAAAAACATTAATCAAATCCTTGGCGAATCAATCCTCTCATCCATTAAGTAAAGTTATAACATCTCATTTAAACAGTGACCTCTTAGAAATCAGGCAATACAAAGAGTTTTCGGGCCTTGGTGTCAGTGCAATTGTAAAAGGTAAAGAGGTTAAATTGGGGTCAGCAGCATTTATGCAATTGAATCATGTAGAAGAATTCGGAACAGTGGTGTATGCAGAAATAGATGGTATAATGTTAGGTAAATTTTACATTACAAAACCCTATAGAAAAGGCATTGGTGAATTACTTACGAAATTAAATGAAGATATTTCTTTGCATGTACTAAGTGGAGATAATGAAAGTGAAAAAAATGTGTTGCAAAAAATGTTTCCTGCTAAAGCAAGCATGCATTTTAATTGTGCACCGATGGACAAGTTAAATTACATAGACAAGCTGCAGAAAAACAATAACAAAGTGTTAATGATTGGGGATGGATTAAATGATGCCGGTGCACTGAAGCAGGCAGATATTGGTTTGGCAGTTTCAGAAAATTTAAATCACTTTTCACCGGCTACAAATGCCATCACCGAAGGAAAGAATTTATTTAAACTGCATGATTATTTGAGTTTCTCAAAAAGCAGCATGACTGTGGTGAAAATTAGTTTCGTCATCTCATTATTATACAACGTAATTGGGCTTTCTTTTGCCGTTCAGGGCCTGCTTTCACCCTTAATAGCAGCCATTTTAATGCCCTTAAGTTCCGTTAGTATTGTGGTCTTTGTTACATTAGCAACGTCTTTGCTTGCAAAGAACAAGTTTTAGTAATATTAGCTATTGTGAATCAATTAGTTAGAGGTATTTTGCAAACCTGATTTAGATCATTTACTTCTATCTTTTCATTCACTCTATTTGTACTGAATTTACCACTTATGAGCGCAATTTTCGTTTTAATTGGCATTAGTTTAATTGTAGCAATTGGCTTTTTAGCAGCATTTATTTGGGCTGTAAAAAGTGGCCAATATGATGATGATTATTCGCCATCTGTCAGAATGCTCTATCCATCAAAAAATAAAAAACCAAAAACCAAAAATTGATTTATGGAAATAGAAAAGTTTTCCTATGATAACCGAATTGTAAAACTCTTTTCCTTTGCCACCATTTTATGGGGAGTAGTAGGTATGCTTGTTGGGTTAATTGTTGCATTGCAGTTAGCTGATCCAGTAATAGGAGGAGTACGAATAATGGACTGGGGATGGAGTTATACCAGTTTTGGTAGAATAAGACCCTTGCACACCAATGCTGTAATTTTTGCATTTGTAGGTAACGGAATTTTTGCCGGTGTCTATTATTCCCTGCAGCGATTGTGCAAAGCCAGAATGTTTAGCAACGTGCTAAGCAATATACATTTCTGGGGTTGGCAATTAATAATTGTTGCAGCAGCCATTACTTTACCACTTGGCTTTACTACCAGTAAAGAGTATGCAGAGCTTGAATGGCCAATTGATATTGCTATCACCTTAATGTGGGTAGTTTTTGGCTGGAACATGTTTGGTACCATAATTAAGAGAAGAGAAAGACATTTGTATGTAGCCATTTGGTTTTATATAGCAACATTTGTTACTGTAGCAGTGCTGCATATTGTGAATTCTTTTGAATTACCTGTTTCATTGTTTAAGAGTTATTCCATGTATGCAGGTGTGCAAGATGCATTGGTGCAATGGTGGTACGGACATAACGCAGTGGCATTCTTTTTAACTACACCCTATTTAGGATTGATGTATTATTTCATTCCTAAAGTGGCAAATCGCCCGGTGTATTCGTATCGCTTATCCATCATTCACTTTTGGGCCTTAATATTCATATACATATGGGCAGGACCTCACCATTTATTATATACTGCTTTACCGGATTGGGCGCAGTCTTTAGGTATTGTGTTTTCCATCATGCTAATTGCTCCGAGTTGGGGAGGAATGTTAAATGGCTTATTAACGCTTAGAGGTGCCTGGGATAAAGTAAGAGATGAGCCTGTACTAAAATTCTTAGTAGTTGCTGTTACCTGTTATGGTATGTCAACATTTGAAGGACCAATGATGTCTTTGAAAAGCGTAAATGCAATCAGTCACTTTACAGACTGGACCATTGCGCACGTGCATATAGGTGGTTTGGGATGGAACGGCTTCTTAACATTTGGTATGTTGTATTTCCTCATACCTAAAATGTATGGCACTAAATTATACTCGAAAAAACTGGCAAATGCGCATTTCTGGATTGGTACACTTGGAATTATATTCTATGCATTACCAATGTACTGGGCTGGTTTGGTGCAAAGTGCTATGTGGAAACAATTTACTCCGGAAGGTACATTAGTTTATGGTCAATTTATAGAAACGGTTACGCAAATTAAACCTATGTATATGTTGCGTGCCTTTGGTGGATTTTTATACTTAACTGGCGCGTTCGTAATGGTGTATAACTTTGCCAAAACAGTTGCCAGAGGATCTTTTGCTAAAGAAGAACAGGCAGAAGCACCGGCACTGGAAAAAGTTTACAAGAAGCATGGCAATGAACATTGGCACAGATGGATAGAAAGGAAACCTGTTCAAATGCTTGTGTTGAGTTTGGTACTTATTTTAATTGGCGGATTGGTTGAACTGGTTCCCACTTTCCTCATTAAAGAAAACATACCAACCATATCGGCTGTAAAACCGTATACGCCTTTGGAGTTGGAAGGAAGGGATATATATATTAGAGAGGGTTGTAATACCTGTCACTCACAAATAATAAGGCCGTTTAGATCAGAAACTAAACGTTATGGAGAGTATTCTAAAGCCGGTGAGTTTGTATATGATCATCCGTTCTTGTGGGGTTCTAAAAGAAATGGACCTGACTTACATAGAGTGGGAGGTAGATATAGTGATTCTTGGCATTTTTCACATATGCTGAATCCGGGTGAGTTTATTACCGGTTCCATTATGCCTTCTTACCCATGGTTGTACGAGGCTTATGTTGACAAAGAAGAAACGAAAAAGAAAATTGCTGTAATGCGAAAATTGGGAGTGCCCTATGAAGATGGTTTTGAAGAAAAAATTGCAGGATTAATGGATGAACAAGGAGAGGGAATTTCTAAGAATATATATGATCAGATAGAAACAGAAATTGATCTGAATACTGAAATAGTTGCATTAATCGCTTATTTACAAAGACTAGGAACAGATATTAAAAATATTGAACCCACAGCTTTAGAAGGAAAATCTACTACGAGCTTATTAACTGAATAGGATATGTTAAAATTTGTAAAACACCATATGGAAACCATAACAGGAATTGAGATTTATCCACTAATATCATTTTGCATTTTCTTTGTATTCTTTGTGGTTTTATTGGTTTGGGTAATGAGAACAAACAAAAATCACATTGCTAGGATGAAAAGTTTACCATTAAATGATGAAGAAAGTTTTAATAATTAATTGAAATGAAGGTATATATGAAACGCATATTTATTTTAACACTTGCATTTCTAAGCTCTGTATTGAGCCTGAATGCTGAGTCGGTGGTATTAACAACGCAATCCGGTACGAGTGACACATTAATTTTTTCGTTGTTTTTAGCTGCAATTATTTTCATGGCAATTATTATTTATGCGTTAGGGAAAGCAATTGTTCAAATTTCAAAAAACAAAAAATTGTGGGAAAACATTTGGAATAAGTCGGCAGTAGTGGTTTTATTCATTCTTGCAAATTTATTTTCTGCAAATGCTTATGCACAAGATGCGGCCACAAACCAACCACTTATTCGCTTAAGCGATGGTGACATATATTTTCTAAGTCTTATCGTACTTACCATGTTTGGTATAGTGTTAATTCTTTTTATTGCACTGAACAGATTATTGAAAGGATTAAAGCAAGAAGACACTGCAGCTGCATTGGCTGCAAAGGAGCATAAGCCAAGTGTAATTGAGGTTTGGAGTCAAAAGTTAACAGACGTTGTTCCAATTGAACAAGAAGAAGATTTGTTATTCGATCATGAATATGATGGCATACGAGAGCTAGATAATAATTTACCGCCTTGGTGGAAATGGATGTTTTACATATCCATAGTTTTTGCAGTTGTTTATATGTTGCACTACCATGTATTTAAAACAGGTGACTTAAGCATTGCTGAATATCATAAAGAAATGAGAGTGGCTGAAGCAAATGTGATGGCATATTTAAAAGATAAGGCTCTTAATGTTGACGAATTTTCTGTAGTCACAGTAGATACCGAATCTAAATTAGCCAATGGAAAAAAAGTATGGACGAAGAACTGCGTAGTTTGCCATGGTGCAGAAGGACAGGGGGGTACAGGTCCAAATATGACAGATGAATATTGGGTACATGGTGGCGATATAAAAGATCTGTTTAAAACCATTAAATACGGTGTTCCGGAAAAAGGAATGCAAGTATGGAATGGGGTGTTAACACCGGTTGAAATGCAAAATGTAGCTAGTTATATATTAACATTTCAGGGAACAAATCCCGAAGGACAAAAAGAGAAAGAAGGAGAACTATATGTCCCAAAAGTTGAAGAAGCCGAAGCAGATACTAGTGTAGTAGAATAATTTTAAAGTGGATAATAGTAACAGTGAATCATTTAGAGACGCACTCTCAACAGTAGATAGCTCAGGAAAAAGGGTGTGGGTTTATCCAAAAAAACCTAAAGGAAAATTTTATAATGCAAGAACATGGGTAAGTATTCTCTTACTTATTTTTTTGTTTACAGGTCCTTACATTAAAATTAATGGCGAGCCTCTGCTATTGTTAAATGTAATAGATAGAAAGTTTGTGCTTTTTGGAAATATATTTTGGCCGCAAGATTTTCATTTGTTCGCCATTGGCATGATCACCTTTTTTGTGTTCATTATTCTATTTACTGTTGTTTACGGTAGAGTATTCTGTGGTTGGGTTTGTCCGCAAACTATTTTTATGGAAATGCTGTTTAGAAAAATTGAATATTTAATTGAGGGAGATTGGACACAACAAAAAGCATTAGACAGAAAAAAGGGCACCACCGAATATATTACTAAGAAGGGATTAAAACATGGCATCTTTTTCATTATCTCTTTTTTAATTGCCAATACATTTTTGGCCTATATCATTGGAGGTGATGAGTTAATTAAAATAGTTACAGATCCTCCCTCTGCGCACATAGGAGGATTGCTGGCCATTCTTTTATTCACCGCTATATTTTACGGTGTATTTGCAAAATTGCGTGAGCAGGTGTGCACTACCATTTGTCCTTATGGGAGATTGCAAGGAGTATTATTAGATAGGCACTCTATTGTTGTTGCCTATGACCACGAAAGAGGAGAAGGAAGAGCGAAATTTAAGAAGGGTGAAATAAGAAAGGAAGTAAACAAAGGAGATTGCATTGATTGCCACCAATGCGTGAATGTTTGCCCTACGGGGATTGATATTCGGAATGGAACCCAGTTAGAGTGTGTAAATTGTACTGCTTGTATTGATGCCTGTGATGCCATGATGGATAATGTTGGGCTGCCAAAAGGATTAATTCGTTATGATTCTGAAGCCAGTATTGCAGAAAAGAAGAAGTTTAAATTCACACCTAGAATAATTGCTTATACTGTAGTGCTATGCATACTCATGTTTGGAATGATGGGCTTAATGGTTAGCAGAACGGATGTAGAGGCATCTGTACAAAGAACCGCAGGTTCAACCTTTACTAAACAGGGAGATTCTGAAATTATTAATTTGTACAATTATAAAATCATTAATAAAACCAATAAGGAATTACCTATAGAAATAAAATTATTGAATGATGATTTTGGAAGGATTAATGTGATTAGCGGTAATATAATTGTAGAAGAACAGGGATTGACTCAAGGAGCACTGATGATAATTGCTAATAGGGATGAAATAAGTAAATTTAGAACTTCGCTAATGATAGGTATTTACTCTGATGGTGAATTAATAGATAAAGCGAAAACAACTTTTATAGGTCCGGTAAAAAGAACTAAAAATGAATTGGGGAAATAAAATAGCAATAGTTTATTCAGCATTTGTGATACTCATATTGGCTATGGTGTATAAAAGCTCACAAATGAAAATAGATTTGGTAACAGAAGATTATTATGCTGAAGAATTAAAATATCAGGACAAAATTGATGCACTTAAAAATACCAATGCACTAGAAACACCATTGATAATAAAAAATGAGGAAGGCATAGTCAGCATTCAGTTCCCGGAAGAAATGAATAGAGCCGATATTAGTGGCACCGTTCATTTTTATAAACCCAATAATAAATCCTTAGACAAGCACATTCCAATTCGTGCAGATCATTTTAATAAGCAGATATTTAATACCATCGATTATGGCAAGGGCGCATACGAGTTAAAAATCGACTGGCAGTTGAATGGTGTTAATTATTATCAAGAAGAGGATATATTCCTTTAATACATTGTTCGCTATATGAACATTGAAATACTCTCAGCTCTTTCTTTAGGTTTCATTGGTAGCATGCATTGCATTGGCATGTGCGGACCCATCGCATTAGTTGTTCCGCTGAATAGAAAATCTACTCTGACAATGACTAGTGGGGCGCTGTCATATAATATTGGAAGAATATTTACCTATTTCATTTTTGGCTTATTGTTTGGATTAATAGGCAGTAGTTTGGCGCTGGGTGGCATGCAAAGAAGTGTGAGTGTTGCATTGGGAATATTGATTATTATTTCTGCTTTGTTACCAGGATTAGTTACTCGATACTTTAATGTCATTCCCATCATTGCAAAAGGTACAAACCGATTAAAATCTGCGCTATCAGATTTATTCAAGCAAAAATCTCTTTCCTCATTATTTGTAATTGGATTATTAAATGGATTGCTTCCTTGCGGTTTGGTTTATGTTGCTATTGCAGGGGCAATAGTTGACGGAAGCGTATTAGGAGGGGGTTTGTTTATGGCAGCTTTTGGCGCAGGTACCATTCCCGTAATGTTTGCCATACCCATGCTGGGTAAGTTTGTGAGTGATGCGAATAGAAGGAGATTGATGAGGATATTTCCAATTATTCTTATTCTGGTAGGGATACTTTTTATTATGCGAGGGATGAATGAGAATATTCCCTTGTTTGTAAAGTAAGGGTATTACAATCCATTACCACTATTCGGACTATCAAAATCACCGAGTGATTTTTTAATGGTTGTAGTTTCAACTTGTGTTGACTCAACAAATTCTGCTTTTGAAAACATTAAGCCAAACATCATAATTAAACTAGAAGCAATAATTACAAAGAACAAAATTCCTTCACTAAACTCATCTATCTTAAACTGCTCTGGTATACTTAAGAACAAAATGATGGTAATCAATCCCCTTGGAGCAATGAATATTTCCGGGAATAAATTGATATGCGAGATGAATCGCAAGAAAATGTAGCGAATAAACAGTATGGTAGTAATGATTAATAATCCAATAAAGATGACATCTATATCAAGGAGAACCATCAAGTTCATTGAATAACCAAACAGGATGAAGAAGAAGGTTCTAATTAAGAATGCAGATTCTGCAGTAATTAATTTCAGCTCTTCATTAATGGCGCTAATTTTATCAATATGAAGATAGCGGGCCAGTTTTCCTTTAATGAATAGTTTGTTATTGTTAAGCATTAATCCGAATACAAGAATTAACAACAAAGAAGACAAATGGAATTTCTTTCCAATACCATAAATCAATAATAAAATCGCAAATACCAAGAAAAACTTAACATGTGTTTTTACATGGTTCAATAGCCATAACAGTACTAGTGATGCAATGGCAGAAATTATCATAATGATAAAGAAATTGCCAAAGAACATCATCACAGATTCTGAACTTCTAATGTCTCCACCAATGGCATAATTAAAAAACATAATACCAAGTACATCAGAAAAGGTAGATTCATAAATGATAAACTCTTTTTTATTCTCTGATAGTTTATGTACACTTGGTATGGCAATGGCACTGCTGATTACAGCCAGAGGAATGGCATAAACAATGGCTTTTTCTACTTCAACTCCCAGCCAAAAGTTTAATATCATGGTAACAACAGCAGCAGTAACCACCAATATTACTAATGCAGATAATAAAGACTTGAAAATAAGAGGAGCTTTTTGCTTGGTGATTTTTAAATCCAAGGCTCCTTCCAATACAATGAGTATTAATCCTAAGGTTCCAAACAGTTGCAAAACAGTGTCGGTAACTGAAATACTAAAATTCCAATAACCCCCGGCATAGTTCAATAAAATTCCAGTTCCAATTAATAATATAACCGATGGAATTTTAATTGCATTGGAAATAAAGTTAAATAGGTAACTAAGTATAATAATTACACTTAACGCTATTAGAATTAAATTGGGTTCTAGCGACATGGCTTTAGAATACTACTTTCTCAAAAAACATGAAAGTAAAAGCACCTGCAAAGTAACCGATTAAGGCCAGGAAAGCTATTCGTTTTAAATACCAGAAAAAATCTATTCGTTCCATGCCCATAGCGGCTACACCGGCAGCTGAACCAATAATTAATGCACTACCACCGGTACCGGCACAATAAGCCAAGAATGTCCAGAAATAAGAATCAGTTGGATAAGTGGCTAAATCGTACATACCCATTGCCGCAGCTACTAATGGCACATTATCAACAATTGCCGAAAGCAATCCAATAGCCATTAGAATGATATCCACATTACCCAATGTGCGGTCCATGGCTTCTGCCAACGTACGCAGCGAACCGTTAGTTTGTAATGATGCTATAGCAACCAGTATTCCTAAAAAGAATAATACACTGGCAACATCTATTTTCTTTAATGCATTAATTACCGATAGTTCATGCTTGTCTTCTTCATTTTTATTCCGGTGCATCCGTTCTGTAATTACCCAAAGCACACCTAATGAAAGTAGCATTCCCATAAATGGGGGCAAATGTGTTACCGTTTTAAATATTGGAACAAACAATAATCCTGCAACTCCGGCATAAAAAATAAAATTTCTTTCCTTTACTGTTGTAATCATAGATTCCACATCCATCATTATCTTGGGTCTTTTCACTTCACCCTTCATTCTTAATAAAACAAATGCCAATGGAACTATCATACAAACCAAACTTGGTATTATTAAGTGAACCACAACGTGAGGTGCTGTAATTTGATTACCAATCCAAAGCATTGTAGTAGTTACATCTCCAATAGGAGACCATGCTCCACCTGCATTGGCAGATACTACTACCATTCCAACAAAAAATAACCTGGTATCTCTATCTGCAATTAATTTTCTCAGCAAAGAAACCATTACAATGGTTGTTGTTAAATTATCTAATGTGGCACTAAAAAAGAATGTAAGTACACAAACTATTAGTAAGAGTTTTCGCTGACTTGTTGTTGTTATTTTTGCCGTAATAATTGCGAAGCCATCATGTGAGTCAATTAGCTCAACAATGGTCATAGCACCAATTAAGAAAAAGAGTATGCTGGATATTTCTCCTAGATGTTCAAGTAAATGATGTCCGGCTTCATGGTAATCAACACCAGACATTATGTAAACTGCCCAAATTAGAACACCAGTTATTAAAGCACTAGCCGCTTTATTTATATGAATACTGTGTTCAAACGCAATAAATAAATAGCCAATTACAAAAATGGCTATCATGGCAATTTCCATATTCTATCCTGAGGTTTTGTCTTTAAAACGTGCCAAAAATAAGGATGCTAGTCGAATAATGCTCAGTTAAATAGCTTTTTTTTGGAAATGATTTCAAGATGACAAAGTGAAAATGAAATTGGAAATATCTGAAAAACAACAAAAATTAAAATACTGAATAACAATTAGTTATAACTGAATTAGCAAATTACGTATTTCAAGTAGAAGAAATAGCATGGGGCGGCTAAAAGCAAAGCATCAAATCTGTCTAAAAATCCACCATGCCCCGGCAGTAGATTACCCGAATCTTTAACATTTGCCTTTCTTTTTAAATAAGACTCCAGCAAGTCCCCAAATACACCAGGTATGGCAATAACCATTGATACAATAAGCCAATCTTGCAAACGGAGTATGGTATAAAATTTAGAGAAGATAAATGCTGCCAGCAAAGCTGTTAGCAATCCACCAGCTAATCCTTCAATCGATTTTTTAGGAGAAATTTTAGGTGCTAGTTTATGTTTGCCAATCGCAGTACCTACTAAATATGCACCAGTGTCAGAAGCCCATAGAATGATGAAGAAGCCAAGAATTAGTTCATATTGATACTGTGTAATAAAGATTAAATTTCCACTTGCGTTCAATAAGTAAAATGGGATTATACAGTAAATAATTCCTAATGCAGTACTTGCAATTATTTTTAAAATACTATTTGAAAAAATTTTTCTGACTAACTGAAAATATTCATATAAGCATATAAAGCCAAATACATTGAACAATATAACGCGTGGCGGCACATCATACACAACAGATGCAATAATGAGTGCAACAAAAAGAAAACCGGTTAAGGTTCTGGTAATTAATTTACTCACAAATTATTTTGTTCTATAATTAGTTTGCTAAAAATTTCATCTCTTACATGAACATACAATTCTATTTCACCCAAGTGAGCGTGTGCTGAGTCTTTTTTATTTACCGAAACAGAAATGATTTCATTCTCTTTTAATAAAGCTACTATTATTTCAATTTTATGTGCCTGCCTGGTAGTATAAATTAACGTCCAATTATCTAAATCACTTTTGCTCATTGGGGTTTTCAGATTCAATTAAAAATAAATACAATTCTTCAGGTCCTATCCCTTTTAAATCTAATGCAGGGTCATAGTTCTGGCATTTGGCTGGCCCGTTTATAAAGGTAAATTGGTCTGACCTTTGTGTTGGGTGATTTGATTGTGCCATGTTCAGTGCTTCTTTATAATCCGTTACTACTTGTCTATTGTATGCTAATACAATGTGCACTTTTGCTTGTTGCCATAATAATTCATCAATCATTTGCGTACTTGAAGTAAGGATACTTCCGTGTCTGGCAATTAAACTTTCACAAGAACTAACAAATACTTCAGGTTTTTCAATTTCAGCTGTTTGGTCAATAAAGGGAATTTCGCACTCTTGTAAAAAACTTTTTAAAACAGGTTCAATGCACATTACCTGTTTCCAATTCTTATGTTGACTTAAATCTACCAGTTTCTCTGCAAACTCTAATTCGTTTTGGCAGAATATAAATTTTCCTCCCGCAGCAGTAAATTGAGTAGCAAAATGCAAATCAATATCCTCTTCAATCGTTTTAAAAACTTGCTTGTGCAAATAGTTTTCATGAAAAGGTGCTTCGGTTTTATCAAGCAAGCCATTACGAATTGCCTTTAAAACTTTTTCTCTGTTAGATTGATCTTGCATGAGAAGTAAATATAGTAAAAAGCACTATTTACTTTCTGTATCGGGCGCAGGTTTTGGTGTTTGGCTGGCGTTAGTATTATCATTGGATTCTGTCGTACCATTGCCATTGGTTTGCGTTGGTGATACAATAGCGGCAGATTCAGCAGCATCTTCTTCACCTATTTTTTTACCGAATATGGATTCTAGGTCTTCTTTAAAAATCACTTCCTTTTCTAGAAGCGTTTTTGCCAATTGGTCCAGTTTATCTTTATTGCCTTCTAAAATTTCTTTTGTTTTGGCATAGGCTGCATCCACCAATTTTTTTACTTCAGCATCAATTAATTCAGCTGTTTTTTCACTGTAAGGTTTGGTGAAATTATAATCCTGACTGCCCGAAGAATCATAGTAACTGATATTTCCTAGTTTTTCATTCAGCCCGAAAATGGTAACCGATGCATACGCTTGCTTTGTAATTTTTTCTAAGTCACTCAGTGCACCTGTAGAAATGGTTCCAAAAATAATTTCTTCTGCAGCACGACCACCTAACGCGGCACACATCTCATCAAAAATTTGTTCTTTGGTTGTAAGCTGTCTTTCTTCCGGTAAGTACCACGCTGCGCCTAATGAATTTCCTCTTGGCACAATAGTAACTTTTACCAATGGATGTGCGTGCTTAAGTAACCAACTCACTGCAGCATGACCAGACTCGTGGTATGCAATTACTTTCTTTTCATGAGGTGATATGATTTTGTTTTTCTTTTCTAATCCGCCAATAATCCTATCAACTGAATCAAGAAAATCTTGCTTTCCTATTGTTTTCTTATTTCTTCTTGCTGCTATTAAAGCCGCTTCATTACAAAGGTTGGCAATGTCTGCTCCGGAAAAACCGGGCGTTTGTTTTGCAAGAAATGACAAATCAACAGTGTCATCCACTTTCAATGGTTTTGCATGTACCTTAAAAATTTGTTCTCTTTCTCTTAAATCCGGAAGTTCTACATAAATCTGTCTGTCGAACCTGCCCGGTCTCAACAAAGCACGGTCCAACACATCAGCACGGTTGGTAGCTGCCAAAATAATCACACCTGTGTTACTTCCAAAGCCATCCATTTCTGTTAGCAATTGGTTAAGTGTGCTTTCTCTTTCATCATTGGTGCTAAAGCTTGGTGATTTACCTCTTGCTCTACCAATGGCATCAATTTCATCAATAAAAATTATACTTGGTGCTTTTTCTTTTGCTTGCTTAAATAAGTCACGTACTCTTGATGCGCCAACTCCAACAAACATCTCAACAAAGTCTGAACCACTCAATGAATAGAATGGTGTTTGTGCTTCACCTGCCACTGCCTTTGCCAATAAGGTTTTACCGGTTCCGGGAGGGCCTACTAATAATGCTCCTCTTGGAATTTTTCCCCCAAGTGCTGTATATTTTTTAGGGTTCTTTAAAAAGTCAACAATCTCTTTAATTTCTGTTTTTGCTTCTTCTAAGCCTGCTATGTCATTAAACGTAATGTTTACGTGCATGTCCTTATCAAAAAGCGTAGCTTTTGATTTGCCTATGCTGAATATTTGACTTCCACCACCACCACCACTCATTCTTCGCATTACAAAAAACCACAGAAACAAAATAATACCAATTGGTATTAACCAGCTTAAAAGCATTTCCCAGTTTCCACCTCGATTATTATCGTAGTCTAATATGCTTTTATTTTCCTCTGAAAGATTAGCTTGTATTTTTTCAAACTGTTCTATAAAAGTTCTTACATCACCAATTTCAAAAACATAATGTGGACCTTTATTAACAGTACTGGTAAATGGGGTTTCGCTTACTTCATCATGTCTTTTTTCTGTTAGCTTATGCTCCTTTATAAAAACTTCAGCTTTTTCTCGGTGTACAATAATTACTTTTTCTACATCACCTTGCTTCAGCATTGTATTTTCAAACTCATGCTGAGATGTTTTTTTAGGTTGATTTCCTACATCTAAAAAGTTGATGGCAATAAAAACAATAAATACAACCGCATAAAGCCAATAAAAATTAGGCTTAAAAGGAGAGTCTCCATTATTTCCAAACAGACCTTTATTGGGTTTAGAAGAGTTATTAGAATTCTTAGATTCTGACATGCAAGTTTAAGGTGTTTTAAGGTAATCGGTAAAGTGTAAAGATACTAATAGTTACTGGCAATTTTCTGAATTTGTGCATCGGCCCATAAATCTTCAATACCATAATATTCTCGCTTATCTTTTAAGAATATATGTACTACTACGTCTATATAATCCAGTAATATCCATTCTTTGTTTTCTAATCCTTCTTTGTATACAGGTTTTTCTCCCATTTCTTTTATAGTGGTATCCATTACAGATTGCGCAATGGCATCTACTTGAATGATGTTGTCTCCATGACAAATAATAAAATTGCTCGAAACGGAATTTTGAATTTTACTTAAATCAAAAGTTACAATGTCGTATCCCTTTTTTTCTTGAATACCATGAATAATATTTTGGATGAGGTTTTGGGGTGTTTTAGAAATGGTACTAACAGTACCGGCAGGAAGGTTTTTTACCATAGATTATCTTCTCAATTTATATTACAAAAATACACAATCTTTAATAAAGAAAATTTACATCAATAAAAGCCCAATAAGAGCTTATATTTGAAAAGTTTTTAATTATGAATGAACAATTTTTTAGCGAAGTAGATTCTACCAATGAGGAGGCCAAAAAAATGCTTGCTAAAGCAAAATTGGAGGAAGGATTTGTAATAAGAGCTTCTTTTCAAACTCAGGGCAAGGGCCAATTCGGGGCTGTTTGGGAAAGCAGAAAAGGCAAGAATTTATTGATGAGTATCGTTCTAATCCCATCATTTTTAGCTGTTGAAAAACAATACTATTTAAACAGAATAGCTGCATTGGCGGTTGCAGATTTTTTATGCTTGCACGTGGCAGATGATGTGAAAATAAAATGGCCAAATGATGTAATGGTAGGGTCAGAAAAAATTGCAGGAATTTTAATTGAAAATACGGTTCAGGGAAATAAAATTGAACATTCCATTATTGGCATTGGCATAAATATTAATCAAGTAAAATTCCAGAAATATTCACCAGCTGCTACGTCCCTGTACAATTTAACGTATAGAGAATTTGACTTAGAGCAATGTGCACTGGTTTTTCAAAAGTGTTTACTCAATCGCTACAAACAATTAAAAGAAGGCTTGGAAAAAATATTGCTAAGTAACTTTAATGCACTGCTCTTTAGAAAAGGTGAAGAGTTTGCTTACGCTGTTAAAGGAGGCAAAGTAAAAGCCAGTATTGTAGAAGTTACAGATTCAGGCACTATTGTGCTACAAGATAAGTCAGGAAAGGTATTTGAGTGTGGTAATAAAGAGCTGGAATATAAATTTGACTAAGCAGTACACTGCTTTTTATAGTTCTCAATTAGAATATTTAAAAAATTTGTGAGTGGTTTAGTGGCCAGCATGCTCAACATTGGATTTAACTCCGCGTCTAACACCATGTTCACTTTGCTTGTATTGTCATCATCTGTTGATTCAATATTGCAATTCAATGTAAACGGAAAAGGAGAAACATCAGTGTTTTCTAATTGCACTAAACTTGTTTCATTTCTTTCCTTAATTGTCATGCCCAGTCTTGCCATACCTTTTAAAGTGAACTCGCAAGAGTCTACATCTGATTTCCACTCTTCTACCTCTTTTGGCATCAACGATTCCAGGTTATTTAAGTCGGCAACAAAATCAAATACTTGTTTTGGCGACTGGGGTATGTCAGTTGTGTCACTTTTTATAGTAGCCATAATAAAATTTAATGCTTAATCCTGTTCAATTTTTGGAGAATCCCAGTTTGCAGGGTCTTTTTTCCAGGCCAATAATGGGCCCAGCTCTTCTTCGGTAATATAGTTGGCTTCCAGCGCCTGCTCAATTAACACATCATAATTCGTAAGGCTGGCATATGAGCACTTGGCTTCTTTAAACGCTTTATTAGATTCGTCAAATCCATAATCAAAAATAGATGCCACTCCCTTAACAAATAAGTTTCTTTTGCGCAGTGCACTAACCACTCCTAAACAACTTTTACCGGTAGAGATTAAATCTTCAATTATAACAACATTTTGACCTTCGCTAATTTCACCTTCTACCTGGTTTTTTAATCCGTGCCCTTTCATGGTTGGTCTTACATAACAATATGGTAAGGCAAGTGCTTCAGCAACCAAAACACCTTGTGGAATTCCGGCAGTTGCAACACCGGCAATAATATCCGGCTTACCAAAACGATCCTCTATCATTTTAGCAAATGCTTGTCTTATAAAAGTTCTAATGCTTGGATAAGACAGAGTAATTCTGTTATCACAATAAATTGGTGATTTCCATCCAGAGGCCCAAGTGTAAGGTTGGTTGGGATTTAATTTTACAGCCTTAATTTGTAATAAAAATTCGGCTACTTTAGCGGCAACATCTTCATTCATAATCGGAGTGCTAATGTATAAAGTTTTTATCAATAATAGACCGCTTTATTTATTAACAAAGCAAAAGGCAGGTGATTCTAGGATTACAAAAGATAATAGTGCGCTCTTTGTTAATAAACGTACAATTTTAAATGCTATAAATAAATTAAATGATGCAGATGGACCTGTGGAATTTTATTTGTTTTGCGACTCTGAAAAAGAGGTTTCTAAACAGTTTAAAAAAGATTTTAAGTACATAAAAGCAGCTGGTGGTATTGTGGAAAATAACAAGCAAGAATTGTTATTAATTTATAGAAATAAGTATTGGGATTTACCAAAAGGAAAATTAGAAAAAGGGGAAAGGAAAAAAGAGGGAGCGTTAAGAGAGGTAATAGAAGAGTGCGGATTAAAATCTTGTCAAATTGTTTCTAAGTTACCTTCAAGTTATCACATGTATCAAACAAAAAATAAGTGGGTGCTTAAAAAAACATTCTGGTATAAAATGCATAGTACACAGGTAGAACTCACTCCCCAGCTAGAAGAAGGAATTGAAATTGCCGGATGGTACAGTAAAGAGGATGCACTCAAAAAATCTGATGAAAAAATGTTTGAGTCCCTTAAAGAATTGCTTCAGTTTTATTTAATGGCCTAAGCAGTAACGGAACCCGATTTATTTTGCTTTAATGTTCTTCCAGGATACGTTTCCAGGGCCTTTTCAAGGCAATTAACAGCGTTTTTGAGGTCATCATTATTTAGCACATAGGCTATCCTCACTTGATTTTTGCCATATTCAGGG
>JABDLV010000201.1 GCA_013001815.1 Bacteroidia bacterium | reverse complement strand
GAAGGTCAAATAGAGTGGTTTAAGTCCGGATCTGCATTAAATTTAATTAAGACTGAGGCGGGAGTTTAGCATAGTTTATTCTAAACCAAATTCAAATAATAGCGTAAGTAATTATCAGAGTGTATTCTATGCTTAAGCAATCATTTCTTATTCAATTATTTGTGCTATGTTCTCTAGGTTTATATGCACAGAACCTTGTGCCTAATCCGGGCTTTGAAGAATTCTATAATTGCCCCGATAAGCTATCACAATTCCATAATGTAATCAATTGGTACACTCCAACTATTGGTAATCCTGATTATTATAATAATTGCAAGGAGCGAAAGGCAGATCCTTTTGGAGTACCTTATAATATTTATGGGGTGCAACAACCAAAAGATGGAAATGGGTACTGTGGTTTAGTATTGCACAATGTGGTAAATAATAGGTTGGTTGAATATGTTCAAATTAAATTGGACAAGCCATTGAAAGCAAATAGCCATTATCAACTTAGTTTTTATGTGAGTCTTTCAGAAAATTCAAAATTTGCTATCAATACAGTGGAGGCCTGCGTTAGCAAAGATGCATTAAATAGTAATTTTTGGGAACCCTTGTTACAAATGGCTCAAGTAAGATTCAGTAATACTTTTGTTTTAGATAATAAAGATGAATGGGTTGAAGTGAAAGCAAATTTTAGTGCTGAGGGAGGTGAGCAGTACTTAAGTATTGGAAATTTTGCTCATGCAAATCAGACCGTTGTAAAACAGTTGGAAGATGGAGACAAACTAGTTGCCTACTATTATATAGATAAAGTGCAATTAATTGAAATTCCAAAACCAGTCGAACCTTTTGTTGCAGAAGTAAAAGAGCCAGACACAAAAAATGTAAAAAAGAAAAGAAGAAGAAATAAAAAGAATAAACTGGGAAGAAAACCGAATAATATCAAGAAGAATGATGATAGTGGTTTGCCGGAAAATGTAATGAGCGTAGACCCGGTTTACTTTAAATATAACAGTACTGAGTTGGTTACTTCCTCTTATCCAGAATTGGACCAGTTGGTAGAGTTGTTAAACACGTATTCAGCTATGGGTCTAATTATACGTTCACATACCGATGGAAGCAGCAAAGAGAAAGACAATATGCAATTGGCCAGAGATAGAGCAGATGCAGTGGTCGAATATTTATTAGAAAATAATATTTCCAGAAATCGTATAAAGGTTGAATGTTTGGGCAGTGCTAATCCGGTATCTAACAACCAAACAGTGGAGGGGCGTCAAAAAAACAGGCGAATAGAGTTTTTAATTACTCGCTTACCCCAATAATTAATTTTTTATCTTGATGCGCAAACATCAAGTGTGTCACATTCCATTAAACGTGTTCGCAATGCCTGGGTGCTCTATGATTGGGCAAACTCAGTGTATTCATTGGTAATTACCTCTTCGATTTTCCCCATTTATTATAACAGTATTACTTCTAATGGAACTGATGACATAGTGCATTTTCTTGGAATGCAGTTTAAGAATACAGCTTTATATTCTTATTCGCTTTCATTTTCCTTTTTAGTAGTTGCGTTAATAACCCCACTCCTATCCGGTATTGCAGATTATGGCGGATATAAAAAGGGATTTATGAAATTCTTTAGCACTATGGGTGCGGTTTCATGTTCCATGCTTTATTTTTTTAATGAAAGTAATTTGTGGTTGGGAATTTTAGCGTTTGTATTTGCGGGAATTGGCTACTCCGGAAGTATTGTATTCTATAATTCTTACTTACCGGTAATTGCTCCTAAAGAGAAACAAGACAGATTGAGTGCAAAAGGTTATGCGGCAGGATATATTGGTGGTGCGCTTCTTTTAATCTTTAATTTAACCATGATAATGAAGCCTGAATGGTATGGCGTGACTGCCGAAGATTTTTCAGTAAGGTTTTCTTTTTTATTAGTGGGAATATGGTGGTTTTTGTTTGCCTCAATAACGTTTTACTATTTGCCCAAAAATGTGTTCAATAAAAAGCCTGAAGGAAACATGATGTCCAATGGGTATAAAGAATTAATAAGTGTGTTTAAAAAGCTCAAAGGCACTCCTAAATTAAAAAATTACATTTGGGCATTTTTCTTTATTAGTATGGGCGTGCAAACAGTAATGTATGTGGCTGCATTATTTGGCGATAAAGAACTTAAACTAGAAAGCGAACAGCTTATTATTACTATATTAATTATACAATTTGTTGCCATTGGTGGAGCTTATTTGTTTTCATACCTATCATCAAAATTTGGAAATATTAACACATTAATAATGGCTGTGCTAATTTGGATAGGAATATGTATTGGTGCGTATAATGTATATACAGTAAATTCATTCTATATTCTTGCTGTTGCCGTTGGTTTGGTAATGGGAGGTATTCAATCTTTATCTCGTTCTACGTATAGCAAAATTTTACCCAAAACAGAAGACCATGCCACATATTTTAGTTTTTATGATGTAGCAGAAAAAATAGGGATAGTTATAGGTACTGCGAGCTATGGAATGATTGAAGAACTTACAGGAAGTATGAGAAATTCTGTAATTGCCTTAATTTTATTTTTTGTTGTCGCATTTTATTTTTTAATTCGAACCAGCAAATACAAAGAAGAATCGCTTGCTCATGCAAATTGATACCAAACAACATACCGTTAATATTTTTGTACCATGTTTTGTTGATCAATTTTTTCCAAACACAGGAATTAATTTGGTAAATGTGTTAAGCAATGTGGGTTGCAGTGTAAACTATAATGTTGAGCAAACCTGTTGTGGAATGCCGGCCTTTCAAGATGGATTTTGGGATCATAGCAGGGATGTAGCCAAAAAACTCATTAATGAGTATGATGATTCAAATTCAGTAGTGTGCATTGATGGGGCGTGCAGTGCAATGGTAAAAAAATCCTACACAGAATTATTTAAGGAAGACATCTTGCAGCATGAAGTAAAAAAATTTCAAAAACGTTTTTTTGAGTTCAGTGATTTTATGGTAAATGAATTAGGAGTTACCGATGTAAATGCTGTTCTCGAAGCCAAAGCTGTTTATATGGATGCCTGCAAGGCTGTAAATGCTTGCGGTATATATGAACAACCCAGAAAACTATTGGCTAACGTTCGTGGGCTAAAACTAATAGAGTTAAATGATGATACCTGTTGTGGATTTGGTGGCACCTTTGCAGCAGAAAATGCAGATTTTTCTGATGTGTTGGCCACGAGCAAAGCAGATTTGATTTATAAAAGTGGGGCTGAAGTTGCAATATCTAGTGATATGAGCTGTTTATATCATGTTCAACAACAAATGAAGGGCATTGATCCTTCAATTCGTTTTATGCACATTGTAGATGTGCTGGCTCAAAAAAAATAATCTACTCAGGTACTATCCCTATGTAATTGAAGGGAGTTATTTCTTTTAACTCGTCACTCAATCCATTTTTTAATTCTAGTGAATCAATAAAAGAGTGAAAATCTTCTTTGTTTACTTTAGTTTTTCCTCGGGTAAACTTTTTTAATTTTTCATAAGGTTCAGGGTATCCTTCTCTTCTCAATACAGTTTGTATTGCTTCGGAAATTACAAGCCAGTTTTGATCCAGATCATGATGAATGGCTTCTTTATCCGGGATTAATTTATCCAAACCTTTTGAAATGGATGCCAGTGCAATTAAGGTATGTGATAATGGAACCCCAACATTTCTAAGTACAGTAGAGTCTGTTAAATCTCTTTGCAAACGAGATACCGGAAGCTTTGATGATAAATGCTCAAATAGTGAATTGGCAATACCAATATTTCCTTCTGCATTTTCAAAATCTATTGGGTTTACTTTATGCGGCATGGCCGAAGAACCTACTTCTCCTTCTTTAATCTTTTGTTTAAAATAGCCCATGCTCACGTAAAGCCAAACATCCTGGCTTAAGTCTTTTAGAATATTGTTTACTCTCTTCAGCGCATCAAACAATGCAGCTAAATTATCATAGGGTTCAATCTGGGTAGTGTAGGTGGTACGATCTAATCCCAAGCCTTCAACAAAATTATTTGCAAAATTAATCCAATCTATTTTAGGATATGCAACTTGGTGTGCGTTAAAATTTCCGGTTGCTCCTCCAAATTTTGCACTGTCTGGTATTTGTAATATTTGTTTTTGTTGCCCTTTTAATCTTTCTAAATACACTAAAAATTCTTTTCCCAATCGAGTAGGTGATGCAGGTTGCCCATGTGTTTTGGCAAGCATGCTAATGTATTTCCATTCCTCTGCATATTTTTCTAATTGGTTCATTACTTTATTAAAAGCGGGCAACCAACAATTAATCATTGCGTCCTTTAACAAAAGTGGACTCGCAGTATTGTTAATGTCTTGTGATGTTAATCCGAAGTGCACAAATTCGATTGCACTATCTAGTTTTAAATTTTTTAATTGCTCTTTTAAGTAATATTCAACAGCCTTAACATCATGGTTAGTAGTTTGTTCAATCTTCTTAATTTCAATTAATCCTTCATCGTTCAGATTATCGGCAATATTTCTAATTTCCTTTTTTTGACTGTCAGAAAACGCAGATAGATTTTGCAAATCAATTTCAGCCAAAGCAATCAAATACTCTATTTCAATTTTTAATCGGTAGCGGATAAGGGCAGCTTCAGAAAAATATTTACTAAGTTCTTGTGTTTTAGAATGATACCTGCCATCTATAGGAGAAATAGCATGTAAACTAGTTGTGTTTTTATTGCTCATATCTATGCGCAAAGATACTCATTCAATACCCAATAGAAGAACAACTAGCCAAGCAAAAATATTCATTGGAAACGTTTTGATAAATGATATGTTTCCTTAGATTTGTCCTACTTTTTAAAACCGCAATTTTGAATTACCGCCAAAGAATTTTAATCGGGGCCCGCGATCTTTTCTACAATCATGGAATAAAAAAAATTACCATGGATGGCATTGCACGTCATCTTAGTATTTCAAAAAAAACCATTTACAAAGAGTTTAATGACAAAAATGAAATTGTTGTTGAAATCTGCAAATTGGATGTAAAGCAGCATCATAAATCATTAACACTAATTCAATCTAAAGCAACAAATGCAATAGATGCCATAGTTCAAATTATGAACTATGTGAGTAAATATTTAGATTCTGTAAACCCCTCTTATTTTTATGATATGAATAAGTATCATCCATTGGCCTGGAATGTGTTTAAGCAATTTAAACTCTCATATGTAATGAACTCTGTTAAAGAAATGTTGCATAGAGGCCAAAATGAAGAACTGTTTAGGACAGACTTTAATATTGATATAATTGCTAAACTTAGAATTGTAGAAATGGATGCTGTGCTAAACGAAGAATTTTTTGAGCCTGATGAATATGTGTTAAGTGATATCCATAGAGAACTACTGAGGCACTATATACAAGGTATTTCAACTATAAAGGGACATCACCTAATTAATGAGTATTTCAATACGAATAAAGACACAGAATTTGCAATTGATTCATTATCCGGTATAAAAAACTAATTTATGTTACAGAAAGCATTTATTTCATTATTGCTGTTTTTATTTACTGCCTTGCCTTATTTAAGTGCGCAGTCAAACAGTAGCACTGCAACTGAATTGAGTTTGAATCAGGCAGTGCAATATGCACTGCAAAATCATGTAGATGTTTTAAATGCAAAAGATGATGAAATCATTGCCAAAAAGGATGTAAAGGAAGTCATTGGAATAGGGTTGCCTCAAGTTAAGGGTGCTGCAGATTTGCAACACTTCTTTGAAATTCCTACCCAGTTTCTGCCTGACTTTGTAACACCTTCAGTTTATGATGTGTTGATTGATGAAGGCTTGCTCAGTAATAACAACTCAGGTCCATCTGAAGTATTTCCGGCACAATTTGGAACCCCATTTACAGCTAGTGCAGGAGTTGAGGCTTCACAGTTGTTATTTGATGGAAGCTATTTAATTGGATTGAAAGCAACGAAAACCTATCAAGATGTTTCAAAGAAAACAACGGAACAAGTTAAAATTGAAAAAGTGATTAACGTTAGTAAAGCCTACTATAATGTTTTGGTGAGTGAAGAACGAATGGGAATTATCATTGCAAATGAAACCAGGCTTAAAAGTTTATTTGATGAAACCAAAGCATTGTACGAAAATGGGTTCGTAGAAAAATTGGATGTAGACAGAATTGAGTTAAGCTACAATGATGTAGTTTTTGAAAAGGAAAAGGTTCAGAATTTATTGAACCTCTCTTTACTTGTACTCAAATTTGAAATGGGAATGAATTTAAAAGAAGAGATTCAACTCACTGATAAATTATCTGATATCCAATTTACTCCTACACTTCCGGTGCAGGACAATTTTAATTATCAGAACAGAGTGGAATATTCCATTATGGAAACTCAAAATAGGTTGTTAGAGTTGGAAGTTAAGCGTAATCAAGTAGATTATTTCCCAAACCTGGTTGCCTTTGGTTCCTACTCTACCAACGCACAGCGAAATGAGTTCGATATTTTTGAAAAAGGAGAGTGGTTCCCTACGGGTATTGTTGGAGCACGTTTGCAGTTAAATATTTTTGATGGATTTCAACGAAATGCAAAAATTCAAAAAGCTAAAATTAACCACCAAAAAATGGAACGCGCATTTGATTTAATGGAAAACAGCATTGATTTGCAAATAGAATCAGCGCGAACAAACTTTGAAAATGCTGTTAAGTCATTACAAATTCAAGAAAAAAATAAAGCGCTTGCAGAGGAAGTTGTAAGAGTTACAAAAATAAAATACGAAGAAGGATTGGGAACCAATTTAGAAGTTACCAATGCAGAATCTTCTTTAAAAGAAGCTCAGAGCAATTATTACAATGCCTTGTTTGATGCAATAGTTGCCAAATTAGATTATGAACAAGCTACCGGTTCGGTAGTAATACCTTAATAATAAAATTTTTATGAAACGCTATTTATCCATTGTTTTAATCATACTTGTTTCAGCCTGTTCTAGTGAATTAGAAAAAAAGAAAACTGAACTGAAAGATTTAAACACAGAAATGAAGGACTTGAAAACTGAAATGCAAGAACTTCAGGTTGTAATTGATACACTGCAAAACCAAATTGCATTATTAGACTCAGCAGAGATAGAGGTAACGGGAATTTTGGTGAATTCCGTTATTGTTCAGCCACAATTGTTTGAGCATTACTTTGAAGTTACCGGAATTGTAAATTCAGATGTGGATGTTACGTTAAGTCCTGAAGCACCGGGTACGGTAAAACGGATTTTAGTGAAAAAAGGACAACGTGTGAGCAAGGGTCAATTAATTGCTGAGCTTAACTCTACGGTTGGTCAATCAAACATTGAAGAGGTAGAAAGCCAGCTTGAACTAGCGAAGATCATTTATGAAAAACGCAAAAAACTATGGGACCAAAACATTGGTTCTGAAGTGGAGTATTTACAAGCCAAAACAAATTATGAGTCTTTGCAAAAAAGACTGCAAGCAACTAAGAGTCAAGTAAATCTCTCGGCAATTTATGCTACTGCAAGTGGAACCATTGAAGATATTTATACGAAGCAAGGAGAATTACTTAGTCCGGGTGTGCCATTCGCATCACTGGTTAGTTTGCAAAACGTTTATTTAGAAGCTGAAATTCCTGAAAACTATTTGGGTGCAATTAAAAAAGGAGACAAGGTAAAAGTTAGCGTTCCCGGAGAGAGTGAGCCAAGGGTTCTTGCTATATCTCGTGTGGGCAATGTTATTAATCCGGGTAATAGAAGCTTTACTGTCCAAATAGCCATACCAAATAAAGACCAATCAGTAAAATTGAATTCTATTTGTGCAGTTGAGGTTTGCGATTACAAAAAAGACAATTCATTGGTGTTGCCATCTTACATAATTCAACAAGATGCAAAGGGTTATTTCGTTTATGAAATACAAAAACAGGCTGATACTGAGAATGCGATTAAAACTTATGTTGAAATTGGACCAAACAACAAAGGAAATACATTAGTGCTAACTGGGATTGAGAAGGATGATGAGATTATTACTGACGGCTATAATGAAGTAAGCAACAATGCAATCATAAATAGAAATGAGGGTGATGAGCAGGGCGAAAAAGAAAATGAACCAGAACAAAATAATTCTTAATCAGATTATTTAATTTATCATGGAAGAAAAGAAAAAAGGCATTTTAAAAACGTTTGGTTTAACTGAGCTTTCTTTAAAGAACCAGATAAGTGTAATGTTACTTACCCTTTTGTTGGCGTTTGCAGGCTTATTCTCTTACTTTACTATGCCTAAGGAATCATATCCTGAAATTAAGATGCCAACAATTTACGTGAGCACACCTTATCCGGGTAACTCACCGTTAGATATTGAAAATTTAATTACTCGCCCAATTGAAAAAGAAATTAAACCAATTAAGGGTATTAAAAAGATAAATTCTACGTGCTCTCAAGACTATTCTGCAATATTTGTGGAGTTTAATCCGGATGTAGAAGTGGAATGGGCACTGCAAGAAGTAAAAGATGCAGTAGATAAAGCAAAAAAAGACTTACCTACGGATTTAGATCAAGATCCATCCATTGAAGACATTGACTTTTCTGAGTTTCCTATAATGAATGTAAACCTCTCTGGAGATTATAGTATTAATGACTTAAAAAAATATGCCGAGTACTTGCAAGATGAAATTGAAGAAGTAGATGAGATTACCAGGGTAGATCTAAAAGGTGCATTGGAACGAGAAATTAATGTTGAGGTAGATCTATATACCATGCAGGCAAGTCAAATCAGCTTAGGTGATGTTGAAGGGGCAATTTCATCTGAAAATGTAAATATATCCGGAGGTGAATTGCTGGTTGATAAAAACCGCAGAACCATTAGTGTAAACGGTGAGTTTAAAAATGCTGAAGACATTAAAAATATTATTGTAAAGCATGATAAGGGAAATATTGTGTACCTAAGAGATATTGCAATTGTAGAAGATGGGTACCGAGAAAGGGATTCCTATGCACGCTTAAATGGTTTTCCGGTTGTCTCGTTAGATGTTGTAAAAAAAGGCGGACAAAACTTGTTGAATGCAACAGATAAGATTAATGAAATTGTTGACAAGGCAAAAAAATCAAAGTTTCCTGCAGATTTAGTTGTCAGCAAAACAAACGATCAAAGCACCATGACTCGTAGCATGATTAGCAACCTGGAGAACAGCATCATTATGGGTGTGATTTTAGTTGTTGTGGTGTTGTTATTTTTTCTGGGTTTAAGAAATGCAATGTTTGTTGGTTTGGCAATACCCATGAGTATGTTCATCAGTTTTATGGTGTTATCTGCAATGGGAATAACCATGAATTTTATGGTTCTGTTCTCCCTTATACTCGCACTGGGTATGCTGGTAGATAACGCAATTGTAGCCATTGAAAATATATATCGTTTGCATGAAAAGGAAGGTTATTCCATTATGAAAGCGTCAAGATATGGTATTGGCGAAATTGCTGTACCCATTATTGCCAGTACTGCAACAACACTTGCAGCATTTGTACCATTATTATTTTGGAATGATTTAATGGGAGAATTTATGGGATACATTCCAATGACCTTAATAATTGTACTTGCATCATCATTATTTGTAGCGCTTGTTATTAATCCGGTAATTACTTCTCAATACTTAAAAGTAGATGACCCAAACGCTGCTCCAGATTTGAAAAAAATTAATAGGGCTGCAATAATATTAATTGCACTAGGAGCAATTTGTCATTTTGCCGAAATGCCTGCATTGGCAAATATTCTAATAACGTTTGCGGCATTAGGTTACGTATTTAATTACCTTATAAAACCCATAACCTATAAATTTCAAAATACGTTTTTACCAAAATTAGAAGAGTGGTATAAAAAAAGGTTGCAATATGCCCTAAGTGGATGGAGACCACCAGTACTATTAATTGGTACAGTAATTTTATTGTTTGGTTCAGTTGCGTTGGTTGGAATAAGCGAACCAGCCGTAGATTTTTTCCCGGTAAACGAACCGAACTATATCAATGTTTTTGTTGAAACGCCAATTGGTTCAGACATAGAAGCAACCAATGAAGTGGCCCTGCAAGTTGAAAATGAGGTGTTTGAAATAATTGAACCTTCTAAGCAAATTGTTGAATCTGTAGTAGCCAATGTTGGTAAGGCAACAAGTGATCCTAACCAGGGTCCTAGCTTAGGGAGTACTCCTAACAAAGCACGTATTACTATTTCATTTTATGAGTATCAGTACAGAGATGGTGTATCTACTAGTGATGTAATGAAAAGTTTATCAGCAAAAATTAAAAAGAAACCCGGGGTAAAAATTACGGTGGAAAAAGACAATGCTGGGCCACCCGTAGGAAAGCCGGTTAATATAGAATTTGTTGGTGAAGATTTAGATAAGTTGATTGCTTATACTGAAGAAGCAAAGAAAATAATTGAAGAAGCCAACATAAAAGGAATTGAACAACTTATTATGGACATGGAGTTGGGTAAACCTGAAATGCAAGTGAATATAAACAGAACAAATGCTCGCAGGTTAGGTATTTCTACCGGACAAATTGGAGGAACTATGCGTACTGCCTTATTTGGTAAAGAGGTTAGTAAGTTTAAAGATGGAGAGGATGATTATCCTATACAATTAAGATTACAAGACAAGTACAGGTACAATGTTCCTGCATTAATGAATCAATTAATAACGTTTATGGATCAGTCTTCAGGAAGAATAGTGCAAGTTCCCATTTCTGCAGTTGCAAGTGTGGAACAGACGTCTACTTATGGATCGATAAACAGAAAAGATTTGGATAGAGCAATAACTTTATATTCAAACGTAATTGAGGGGCATAATGCAACAATCATTAATGCAGACATAGCAGAGGTGCTCAGTGATTTAAAAATGGAAGAAGGATATACTTTTAAATTTACCGGTGAACAAGAAGAGCAGGCAAAGTCAATGGCTTTCTTACAAACAGCATTATTTATTGCAATTGCTTTGATAGCGATGATATTGGTATCGCAGTTTAATTCTTTTACAAAACCATTTATAATTGTATTGTCAATTTTGTTTAGTACCATAGGTGTGTTTATAGGTTTTGTAACATTTAATATGAATTTTGTTGTAATCATGACAGGTATTGGAATTGTATCACTTGCCGGTATTGTTGTAAATAATTCTATTGTATTAATTGATTATGCCAATCTATTGAAGAAACGTAAGAAAGAAGAATTGGGTTTAGGAGATGATGAGCACTTAAGTTTTGAAGAAAATTTAAATGTGGTTGTTGAAACGGGTAAAACACGTTTACGTCCGGTATTATTGACTGCTATTACAACGGTTCTCGGATTGATGCCATTAGCCACAGGTTTTAATATTGATTTCAATGGATTGTTTGCAAGATTTGATCCTAACATTTATTTAGGAGGAGACAATGCAATCTTTTGGGGGCCTATGGCATGGACGGTAATTTTTGGATTAGCTTTTGCCACTTTTCTAACATTGGTTATCCTTCCTGTGATGTACTTGGTAGTAGATAGAGCGGAGGTAAAAGTTAAAAATTTAATACGCCCAAACACGCAAAAACAAAGCCCAGAATTGCAATAATTCTCCTATATTTAGCCTCCCTTAAAAACAGATATGGCTAAAGAAAAAAAATACTGGTTAGTAAAAACTGAACCATTTAAATATTCCTGGGATCAGTTAGTTGAGGATGATGGTACGTTTTGGGATGGGGTAAGAAATTACCAAGCCCGAAACAACATGAGAGATATGAAAAAGGGAGATCAGGTATTTGTATATCACAGCAATGAGGGAAAGGAAATTGTAGGAATTGCGAAAATTACCAAAGAAGCATATCAAGATCCCACAACAGATAATGATGCTTGGGTTGCGGTTGATCTAAAGCCGGTTAAGCCATTAAAAAATTCCGTTCCGCTTTCAACTATAAAAGCTACAAAATCGCTTAAAGATTTGTTATTGGTTAGAAATGGTAGACTATCTGTAATGCCGGTAACCGAAAAAGATTACAACACAATTATTGATTTGAGTAAACAAAAAGAAAAAGCAACAGCCTAACTCTAAAACCAGAATCTTGAAGAAATCGCTACTCCTTAGTTTATTATTCGCATTCATATTTACCTCTGCATTCTCACAAACTGGAACCATACGTGGTTTTGTATATAATAAATCAGATGGTGAGCCTATTTTATTTACAAACGTGTATCTAAAAGGTACCACTTTGGGTGCCGCTACGGATGTGAATGGTTATTATTCAATTGTAAAGATACCGGCCGGAACTTACACCTTGCTGGTTACTGTATTGGGTTATGACAGCTTATCAATGGATATTACGGTTTCTGCAAACGATTTAATCACTAAGAATTTATATTTAAATAAAGGTTCACTTGGTTTAAAAACGGTAAATATTTCTGCTGAAAAAATTGAATCACAAACAGAAGTACAAACTGGTGTAACAAAAGTAACTCCTGATGAAATAAAAATAATTCCATCTGTTGGTGGTGAACCGGACATTGCGCAATACCTTCAAATATTACCCGGAGTTGTATTTTCGGGAGACCAGGGAGGACAGTTATATATAAGAGGAGGAACACCCATTCAAAATAAAGTGCTTTTAGATGGAATGGTTATTTATAATCCATTTCACTCCATTGGTTTGTTTTCTGTTTTTGATCAAGACTATATTAAAACAGCAGATGTTTACACTGGTGGTTTTGGTTCAGAATATGGTGGTAGAATTTCTTCTATTATGGACATAAAAACCCGTGATGGAAATAAAAAGAAATTAAAAGGATTAATATCTGCCAGTCCTTTTCAGGCGCGTATGTTGTTAGAAGGACCGCTGAAAAAAGCAAAGTCAGAAAGTGACGGAACCACATCATTTGTCTTATCTGTTAAAAATTCATACTTAGATCAGTCTTCAAAAACCTTATATGAGTATGTGGATAAAGAAGGATTGCCATATTCTTACACCGATGTGTATGGCAAAATAGTTATGAGTGCAAAGAATGGTAGCAAGTTGAATTTATTTGGATTGCATTTTGAAGACGATGTAACATTTAGAGATGTATCTGAATTGAGTTGGAGAACAAATGGTGGTGGTGCAAGTTTTGTATTGGTACCTTCAAGCTCAAGCGTACTTATTAATGGTACTGTTGCCGTTACTGATTATGGAATTACATTAACTGAATCAGATGGAAGACCAAGAGAAAGCAACATTAACGGGTTTAATGTTGATTTAGGATTCAATTACTTTTTGGGTAAGAATGAATTGAAGTACGGATTCGAGTTTATGGGTTTCTCTACTGATTTTATTTTCTTTAATAGTAACAACCGTAAAATAGAAAGCAAAGACAATAGCTCAGAACTTGCAGGCTTCTTTAATTATAAGGGAGTGTTTGATAAACTTGTTATTGAACCAGGCATGCGATTACATTATTATGCTTCGCTTTCTGAGTTTAGTGCAGAACCACGATTCGGAGCAAAGTATAATATTAGTGATCGTGTAAGAGTAAAAGCATCAGCCGGATTATATTCACAGAACTTTTTAAGTGCATCATCAGATAGAGATGTGGTAAGTCTGTTCCAAGGCTTTTTATCCAGTCCTGATGATTTGCAAGATGAGTTTAAAGGAGATATTGTAAACAGTAGATTGCAAAAAGCACAACATGCCATTATTGGTGCAGAGTTTGATTTACCTTTTAATTTCTCATTAAACGTTGAGGGTTATATTAAGCGTTTTACACAGTTAACAAACCTAAACAGAGAAAAGATTTTTGATGATACGGCACAAAATTTTGATGAGCCGGATAACTTGAAAAAGGATTTTATTATTGAGGATGGTGATGCAACCGGTGTTGACTTTCTTTTAAAATACCAGCAAAACAGATTGTATTTATGGGGAGTGTATTCTCTAGGGTTGGTTGAAAGAGATGATGGATTTAGAACGTATAATCCTCATTTTGATAGAAGGCATAATATAAACATGGTTGGTTCGTACAGCTTTGGCAAAGGGTACTTATGGAGCACTAGTGTAAGGTGGAATTTTGGTTCAGGCTTTCCATTTAGTCAAACAGCTGGATTTTTTGAAATGCTAAACTTTGGAGACGGAATTAATTCTGACTATACCGGTACAAATGGAGAGTTGGGAATTGTGTATGGACCAATAAACGAAGGACGTTTACCGGTTTACCACAGATTAGATGTTTCTGTAACCAGAACATTTCCATTAGGAGATAATAGCAAACTTGAAGTAGTTGGAAGTTTAGTTAATGCCTACGACCAACAAAATATATTCTACTTTGATAGAATAAGATATGAAAGAGTGGACCAGTTGCCTGTACTGCCTAGTTTAGGTGCGTCACTAAGATTTTAAAAAAAATGCCGGCTAATATTTTAGCCGGTATTTTTTTTTGATTATTTAAATATTATTTATTGAATGATTAACTTCTTTGTGCTCGCTTGGTCTCCGCGACTTAGCTGAATAAAATAGGTTCCTTTTGCTTCATTTTTTAAATCAACTTCTCTTTGGTAAACCCCGGAAAAATTATTTAATGTTTCAGAAAAAACTTCTACACCTTGTAAATTAATAACACGAAGTGTGGTATTTGCTTCATCTTCTAACTGAAATTCAACTGAAAAAGCTCCTTCATTCGGATTAGGATAAAAACTGAATCTTTCTACATCAAGTGAATTAACAGAACTTCTGTCCATCCCTGTGCTTTCAAGATCTTCGTCAGTGATAGGCATAGCCTTAATGGTAATCGTCATTTCATTCAATAAGTCATTCAGCTCAACTCCTAATTCTTCTAATTCAGGTCCTAAATTTTCCAGTTCAAATAATCCTTGTTCCAATTGTTCGTTTAATCGCTCCATATGCTTCTCCATTCTTTCTTTCATTTCTTCTTGATTAAACTCATACTTTTTCATTCTAAAATCACCACGTTCTTTTCTGCTTTGCATGGCGCCATTGGCAGTAATAGTTTTATCATCTCGGATATATTCTACTTCCACATTTTCATCTACATCTGTTTTGCTTATTGCTTCAGCTAGTTCATCAAACGAACTAACTTCTGTGCCATTTAACTTTGTTATTACATCTTTATCTTGTAAGCCAATTTTTTGTGCAGTTGAATTTTCAACTACTTTATCTATTACAACACCTTTGTTATATGGATTTTCATTTAGTGAGTTAAACGTGACACCTAAAAATGATTTCTTTTCAGTGTTGAATTGATGAAAGCTTCTTGGCATAAAAATGTTATCTCCACAGCCGCTTCCTACTTTTAATTCTGTTGAGCCTAATTCAACTTTTTTCGTTTGACTTTTTCCATCTCGAGTGAATTCAATTTTTACTTTATCACCCGGCTCATATTTTCTAATTTCCTTTCTTAATGAATTAAATCCGGAAATTTCGGTGTCACCAAACTTGGTAATTACATCACCCACTTGTAATCCATACTCTTCTGCTTTCGTTCCTTCACCAACAAAGCTTAGTTTGGTTCCTTTTTCTGCTCCGTTTTCACCACAACTTGTTTCACCAATTACACCTAAAAAAGCAATTGTTTCTGTTTTTGGTTCCCATTGTTTAAATATGTTGTCTTCATTCTTGGGGTCAACAATTATTTCTAGTACTTCAGGCTTACCGTCTTTTTTTCTTTTGATGATAATTTCAAGTACTTCATCATCTTTTAGCTCTTCCAGCTCGGTATCTATGTCGTACTTCTTTAATAACAACTCCAAATCCTTGGCATCATTTATATTTATTTCTTCTTTTATTTCTGTGTCATTTCCATTGTCAGATTTTTTAATGGTAACCTTTGCTTTGCGATCTGTGTCTTGTGCATAAGTGGTAACACATGTCAATACAAAAAACAAACTTAGAAATACGATACTAAGCTTGCTTAAAAGTGAGTTTGATTTTTTCATGATGTAGGTGTTTTAATTTGTTTACGATTTATTTTACGCTTTGTTTGCATAAATGTACGTGGGCATGATAAACAAATTAGTTAAAATTTAGTAAATTGTTCTTTAACATATGTTAAATTCCCTGGTTTAACCTGTATTCTTTCAAGAATTTTAATTTTTAATTAAATAGAAATCATATGAAAAGGTTAATTCTGCTACTCGTTACATTTAGTTTCTTATTTATAAGTAATAACACAAAAGCACAGAGCTATATAGCATTTCCAGATTCTGGTGCGAAATGGGTAAACGTATATTGGGGAATATATGTGTCTCCACCACCTTTCCCCACCGGCTGGCCAAATTTGGGGTTTCAAGAAAAGTACTGCACAAATGGTGAGGACACAGTAATAAATTCTTTAAGCTACAATAAAGTTCAATATTGCGATAGTGTTTATAAAGGGGCAGTGCGAGACATTGCTGGTAAGTGGTATTACTACCCCAAAGATTCAACAAATGAATATTTATTGTATGATTTTACTGCTCAGGCTGGCGATACATTATATGATATTTACTGTGAATACGGACCGATTTCATGTAACAATGGATTTTCGAATTGGTACGTAGATTTTGTTGATTCAGTATTTATTGGAAATTCATATCGAATAAGAATACATCTTCAAGGCGGACCCGTCTGGATTGAAGGAATAGGAAATAAGCAAGGATTGTTTTGGGAAGACGGACCAAATGTTTCAAACTATTATTTAGGATTGCATTGTTTTAGTGTAAATGATACAGGTTTGTATTCGGCTTCACTGTATCCGTGGACCGGTTTTATAATTGGTGGCCCTTGTATTCCATTAATTGCAAATACGAGTGAGCCGGATGAATTGGCTGATTTTTTTATAAAACCAAACCCTGCTAATGAATTTGTAAATTTGAGTTTTAAAGATCAAAGAGAACGTATTATTGAACTCTTTTCAATAAGTGGTATGCTATTAAGTAAAATTACAACTAGTGATATTGAACATTCTTTAAATGTAGTTGAAATACCATCAGGTGTTTACCTGCTTAAAATATCTGAAGGTAATTCTGCAGCGACAAAGAAGTTAATTAAGCTGTAGTTGGCTCAGCGTTAAAATATAATTGGTGCATAAAGTATATGCTTGCCATAAAAAGAACTACCGCCATAAATTGATGGGTTAGCGCTGTGTGCATATGCACATCAGTAATTAGCGTAACCACTCCTAACGTAAACTGCACTATAAAAACGAAAAAGACCATTTGAATGGCATGAAAACTTTTTTTAGATATTTTTTCTGCATTACTGGCTTTTTTAGCAAATAACCATCCGGCAATAATTGCAATTCCAAGTAGTATAGCTACCATTCTGTGAATAAACTGAACACTGGCTATGTCATTTACTAAACTGGCAATGCCGTTTTTATTTAATCCCATGCCAACTGATTCTGCAATCCATTCTTCACCCATTTTTGGCCAGGTGTTATAAATATGCCCGGCATGCAAGCCAGCAGTAAATGCACCGTATATAATTTGCAAACTCAGTAGGATTAAAATGGTCCAACCGAAGGTTCTTAAATTATAGAGCGTGGCATTGGCTTTCAATTGAGTTGGATATTTATATTGAAGCAAGGTGAAATAAATTAAACCAAACGTGACAAAGGCGGTAAATAAATGTGCGGCTAATCTTAAATGACTTACACTGGTTAATTCGCTTAAGCCACTGCTTACCATGTACCAACCTAAGAATCCTTGAAATACGCCAAGCATAAAAATAACTGCTAGATTTGGCAATATGTGTTTTGGGATTTTGTTTTGCGCAAGAAAAATGAGAAAGGGAATTAAGAATACAACTCCTATTAATCTACCAATTAAGCGGTGAATATACTCCCACCAATATATTTGTTTAAAGTCTGCTAATTTAAAATCATAATTTATTTCGTTAAACTGTGGTATCTGTTTGTAGGAATCAAATTCTTCTTGCCATGCCTGTTCAGTTAATGGTGGAATGGTTCCTGTTACTAGTTTCCATTCGGTTATCGATAAGCCACTACCGGTTATTCTGGTTATTCCACCAACTAAAACCATTAAGGCAACCAATATTACTCCGCTCCACAACC
>JABDLV010000181.1 GCA_013001815.1 Bacteroidia bacterium | reverse complement strand
GCCGTCCAAAGAAAGATTCCGGCATTCCATAAAAAATCACCGCTTTTTAAAAACGATTTGGCCATTTCTAAATTAGGCTTCTCGGTAAACGTTTTTACCTGAGAAATTTTATTCAATTCATCTTTCTTGTCGTCAATAAACTGAATGTATCCATAACCGGTATCTGGTCTGCTTGGCTGTATGCCAAGGGTAAGTAATGCATTGTTATTAGCAGTGAACTCAAGTCCCTTATTTATAGCAGCTACAAACTCAGGTTCCTTCATTATAATATGGTCACTTGGTGCAACTACAATATTTGCATCGGGATTTTTTGAGTGAATTTTATAAGAAGCATAAGCAACACATGGCGCAGTATTTCTTCTTAATGGTTCACCTAAAATTTGATCATCATTTATTCCATCCAATTGCTCTTTAACCAGATCAAAATAATTTTTGTTGGTTACTATATAGATGTTCTCTTGCGGACAAATCTTCTTAAAGCGATTGTATGTTTGCTGAATTAGCGTTTCACCTGTGCCTAGTATATCCAAAAACTGTTTTGGAAATGTATTTCGACTCATGGGCCAAAAACGGCTACCAATGCCGCCAGCCATTATAACGCAGAAGTTGTTTTTATTCATTTATTCGGAAATTATCCTCCTTGCTTGTAGGAAAGAAATGCAAAGCAATAAAAAACCATTGAAAAAGCAATAATAGATTACTTTAATTGGCTTAATGCTTGATGTAATTGATTGATTATAGGCTCAATATCTTCCATTTTGGCAACGCCAACGGCCAATCTGAACCAGGTAGAGTCTGTGCTTGCCCCAAATGATGAAAAGGGCACCAATGCTACTTTTGCAGCATTCAAGACGTACTGATTTATCTCTTTTCCATTATTTAGAATATCGCCATCCGGAGTTTGCTTGCCTTTTAAATCAAATTGAACGGTTAAATACATTGCTGCTTGTGGCGCAATTGCATCAACATTAAAACCGGCATCTTTTAATTTTTGAAAGCCATTGTAAAACGCATCTAATCTGTCTTCTATTTTTTGTTTGTATTCGCTTAAATAACTGCTGAGTGCATTTCTGTCACTAATAAATTCTGCAGTTGCATATTGTTCAGACTTTGGTGCCCATGAACCTACGTGAGATAAAATAGCTTTCATTTTATCAATAATATATTTAGGTCCTGTTGCCCAACCCACTCTCACACCTGTTGCTGCCATTGCCTTTGAAATTCCATCCATAGAAATGGTAACGTCTCTTAACTCTGGTCTTAGTTGAACTGGGTTATAGTGCACCGTATCTCCATATGTTAACGTCCAATAAATTTGGTCGTAAAAAATATATAGTGGTTTTTGAGAACTATCTCTTCTTTGGTTTTCTTCCCACACCATATCGCAAATAGCCTGTAAGTTTTCTTTTGAAAAAGCCGTACCTGTTGGGTTAAGAGGAGAGCACAAAGCCAATAGAGTGGCATCTTTGATATGGTCTTCCAGTAACTCTGCAGTTGGCATAAAATCTTTCTCAGAATCGGTTTCAACCATTATGGCTTCTGCCTTGTTAATGTAGCAGTAGTGGTTATTATTCCATGAAGGAGTAGGGAAAACAACTTTATCTCCACTATCAATTAACGCACGATATGTTGCATATATTAATGGACGACCTCCGCTACTTACCAATACTTCATCTTCTGTATAATCAAGGCCCATACTTTCATTCAACCAATCAGCAACCGTTTTTCTCAGATAAGGTAAGCCGTTAGCCGGAGGATAATTCGTCATGCCATTATTGTAGGCATTGATGATGTTGTTTTTTAAAACTTCAGGAATTGAAAATATTTCAGGATTAAAATCGCCAATCGTTAAGTTGTATATTTTTTCACCAGCGGCAATTCTTTTATTTACTTCGGTTGCTAGTTGTATAATTTCAGAGCCTATTAAATTATCAGCCATTTCTGATATTTTATAAGTTCTGTCTTTTATTAAATCTGAATTCATAAAAATTATCTTAGGTTAATGCGCCTTAAAATCCGGCTTCTACATCATTAAACAAAGTTAGTAATTGATTTGAATTTTCACTGTATATTGGCTTTACTTCTGTGATAGGAGGTACTATATAAATGTCATTGTTATCTAAGTTAATACATCTAAAATTTTTCCTTAACTGTTTTTCAATTCTAAACTTTTTTCCTTCTTTGGTTACAAAAGTGCTTGTTCCTAATAAGTCAGCAAGTAAAATCCAGTCGTCATAATCATGGTCATGCTTCCTTAATGAACGTGTAAGTTTTTCATCATAGCAACAAGATGAAGCACCTTTTAATAAGTGGTTTCTCAAATCGAATAAGATGTCATCAGGAAAAATTTCTTTGTTTAAAAAAGGAACCATCAAGTTTTTGTATTCTTTTTTCCATTCGCTTCCGTGTGGATCAACACTTTCTCTGTATTGCAACCAAATTTTTAAATGCGCCACTTCATGCACAAAAATGATAAAGAATGCATAGGGATTTAAATCGTGGTTAATGGTTATGATGTGACCATTGGTTGCAAAGGGTGGGCAGTAATCTGCAGAAATGCTGCTTCTGCTATTTTTAATCTTAACTTTTATTCGGTGTTCAATGATCCAGCCGGCACATGCACCAACAACATTGTTGTGTACATATTTTCGCATAATATTTTCTATCCTTTCTCTGGTCATTAAATTTATTTTAACAATTGGTACGCGAACAGACTAAAGAAATAGGCCAGGGCCCCCATAAACAAAAACTGTATAATTGGCCATTTCCAACTGGCAAGTTCTCGCCTTACAATAGCCAGCGTACTCATGCATTGCAGCGCAAAGGCGTAAAAAAGCATGAGGGAAATACCTACAGCAAATGAATAACGTGGCATATCTGTACCGGGCACTTTTTCTGCCATCATTTTTTCTCTTACTGTTAAACTGCTTTTTCCTTCTTGTCCAACACTGTAAATGGTAGACATGGTTCCTACAAACACTTCACGAGCTGCAAAAGATGTAATGAGTGCAATCCCAATTTTCCAGTCGAAACCAAGTGGTGCAATAGCAGGTTCAATAGATTTACCAAGTATGCCTGCAAATGATGATTCTAATTTTTCTGCATTGTAACTACTTTGAATTTCATCATTCACGGAAAGTTTTGCTAACTCTGTTTCGTATTTTTTATCAACCTTTGCCATTTTACTTGGCGGACCATAACTAGACAGAACCCATAATACAATGGAAATAGCAATAATAACTTTACCTGCTTCAAATAAAAAGACTTTTACTTTTTCAATAATTGAATAAAGAATATTGGTCCATCTGGGTGCTCTGTAGTTAGGCATTTCCATAATAAACACGGGCCTTTCATTCGATTTCAGTATGAGCTTAAACACGCCTGCTGCGAACAATGCTGCCAAAAACCCAATTAAATACATCCCCATTAATACTAAGCCTTGTATGTTTATAACACCCGCAATATTTTCTGAGGGAATTACCAATGCAATTAATAAAGTATAAACAGGAAGCCTTGCACTGCAACTCATTAATGGGGTTACTAAAATGGTAATTAACCGTTCTTTCCAATTATGAATGGTGCGTGCCGACATAATTGCCGGAACTGCGCAAGCTACTCCGCTTACTAATGGTATTACTGATCGGCCGTTTAATCCAAAACGCCTTAGTAGTTTATCCATTATAAAACTTACCCTTGCCATGTACCCTGAATCTTCAAGTAAGGCAACAAAGGCAAACAATAAGGCTATTTGTGGAATAAAAATAACCACACCCCCTAGTCCTGCTAAAACACCATTCACAACTAAATCATTCACGGGCCCTTCTGGCAGAGCACTTTGCGTCCAGCCACTTAGTTGGGCAAATGCATATTCAATGAAATCCATAGGATAGGAGGCCCAGGCAAATATGGCTTGAAATACAACAAACAATATGACTATGAATATGGCAAAGCCCCAAACTTTGTGGGTTAATACATCATCAATTTTATGTGATAAGGAACGACTAAGTGCGCCTTTGTTGTCGGTTTTGCTAACACATTCTTCAAGAATTTTGCTGATTAGTTTATAGCGTTCAAGTGTTTCGGCAGCTTGCATTTCTTGCGGGTCGTATTCCAATTCTTGCATAAACGATTTACATTCACGTATAATTTCAGGATTTGCAAGTGTGCCTTTTAAATTATCTATGTTGTGTGCCAATTGTAAAGCAGCGTAATTGCTCTTTGCCGGTAATTTTTCTTTTATCTTTTTAATTACCGCTGCAGTTTTGTCATTGCCATCTAAAAAATCTTTTTCCGGTACCGTAATGTCTTCTGTAATGGATTTTTTTATTTCATTTAATCCAAATCCTTTCAGTGCACTTAATGGAACTACCTTTATACCTAATGTTTCCTGTAGTTTAGCAATATCTATTCTTAGTCCTTGCTTTTTCACCAAGTCCATCATATTTAATGAAAGAATAGTAGGAATTTTTAAATCAACAATTTGCGAACATAAAAACAAACTGCGTTTTAAATTGGTACCATCTGCAATCACTATAATTTTATCCGGCTTCCAATTGTTTTTCGGATCACATAATACGTGAAAAGGAATCTGTTCGTCCAAAGATTTTGGATACAGGCTGTAAATACCAGGAAGATCTAATATTTCTGCAAGCGAAGAATTTCCATTCTCTCCAACTTTACAAGTGCCCAATCGTTTATCAACGGTAACACCCGGAAAATTGGCAATCTTTTGTTTTAAACCGGTAAGTGCATTAAAGATGGTAGACTTTCCACTGTTTGGATTTCCTACCAATGCAACTTTTAATTTATCTTCTTTCAATGATTAAATCTATACCTCCAATAATTCTACTAAAACAGTTTCTGCTTCATCTTTTCTCAAACTTAAAGTATAATCACTTAAATCAATAGCAATTGGCCCGCCAAATGGTGCCAATCTGATTACTTCAATAGTTTCTCCAGGCAAGCATCCCATTTCCAACAATTTAATTTTTAAAAATTCATTGGTAAATGAATGTACTTTGCAGCGGGTTCCCTTCTTTAATTCAGAAAGCTTGGTTAATGGCTGATTCAATGATTTGCTTATTTAGAATGATTCAAAATAAGGATAAAATTACTTAATATTTCGCAATTGAAAATATCTGCTGGAATCTACCTTGGGGCTGAATTCTACAGCAAATTCTTCAGTATTTGGCTCATAGAATTGCTGATTAAATTTTGGGCAATCGCAATTCTTCTTAAATAAAGCACAAGAACTGGCAATTAGCAAAAAGCTAAAAATGAATAATGCCTGAAATATGATTTTCTGAGTTCTCATGTTGAATTACTATCTATTAAATATGCAAAAAAATAATTTATTGCCTTGGCTTAATTATTATTTTTAGCAACACATGAAAACGCTATACGAGTTAGGCCGTTACTGGATATTCATTAAGAATTTATTCATTAAACCAGAGAAATTTGGGGTTTACTTTAAGCAGGTAGTTTTAGAGATGACTCTTATTGGCTATAGTTCTTTAGGAATTGTAGCTCTGGTATCCATTTTTATGGGTGCGGTAATCACCATTCAAACAGCTTATAATCTGGTTAGCCCGGCAATAACTGATGATACGATTGCACTCGTTACTCGTGATACTATTATAATTGAATTTTCTCCTACCATTATTATGCTTGTTTTAGCAGGTAAAGTGGGTAGTTCCATTGCATCTGAGTTAGGCACCATGCGTGTAACGCAACAAATTGATGCCTTAGAAATTATGGGTATTAACTCATCGGGTTATCTAGTATTGCCAAAAATTGTTGCAGCCATATTTATACTTCCTTTTGTTGTTGTAATTTCTATGTTTTTAGGTATTGGTGGCGGTTGGTTTGCTGGAACTATGTCTGGTGTGATATCAACTGCGGATTACATAGTTGGAATACAAGATGAGTTTATTCCATTTAACGTATTATTCGCACTTACCAAAACAGTTGTGTTTGCATATATTATTACTTCTGTTTCTGCTTATCATGGTTACTATACAGATGGTGGATCATTAGAAGTTGGTAAATCTAGCACAAAGGGAGTGGTATACAGTAGTATATTAATATTAATTATGGATTACGTTTTAACACAGTTGATGTTGGCATGATAGAAGCACATAACATATATAAAAGTTTTGGCGACAATAAAGTGTTGGATGATGTGTCTTGTTCTTTTGAGCCGGGTAAAACCAATTTAATAATTGGTGGTAGCGGTTCCGGTAAAACGGTGTTAATGAAATGCTGTGTTGGTTTACACGAAGTAGATGAGGGGCATATAGATTATGATGATGAGAATTTTTCTGAAATGAGTTTTAATGAAAGAAAAAAAGTTAGAATTCAAATAGGAATGGTTTTTCAGGCTGGCGCCCTGTTTGATTCATTAAGTATTGAAGATAATATTATGTTTCCGCTTAAAATGTTTACCAACATGACTTTGGATGAAAGACGGGAGCGTGCAAATGTGTGTTTAAACAGGGTTAATTTAGAAAATGTAAACAACCTTTTACCTTCTGAAATAAGTGGTGGTATGCAAAAGCGTGTAGCCATTGCGCGTGCAATTGTAAATAACCCCAACTATTTGTTTTGCGATGAACCCAACTCTGGCTTAGACCCTCAAACTGCAATTGTAATTGATAATTTGATACATGAAATAACAGAGGAGTATCAAATGACAACGATTATTAATACGCACGATATGAACTCTGTACTGGAAATTGGGCAGAATATTATTTACTTATACCAGGGTAAAAAATGGTGGGAAGGAAATAAGGATGACATCTTGCACACTGATAATAAAGAATTGAACGACTTTGTTTTTGCATCTAAGATGTTAAAATCTCTCAGGAAATAAAAAAGCCCCTGCTTTCGCAGAGGCTTTTCAAATATATTTTTTTAATGGTTACTCAACAATAATTGAAGTAGTAGTAGCACCAAACTCAGCACTTATTCTTACAGAATAAACACCAGCAGCTAAATCACTTACATCAAACATGTGGTTGTATATACCTTGTACAACATTATCGTTGCTCATTGACTTAACTTTTTCTCCTAAAACGTTATAAATTGCTATTTCTAAGTTAGATGTAGCAGGCATTTCAAAAGAAATTTGCAAGTTGTTGTTAGCAGGATTTGGATAAGCATTTAAGTTGAACTTTTCAGCTAAATCATCTACACTGTTTACAACAGTAGTTTTAATAACACCTATATCATCTACGCTAATTAAGTTGTCATCATCAGAATTATGCAAAAATGCAATGTAAATATCCTGACCAATGAACTGCCATAAGTTAACTTCAAACGGACGAAGCTGACCTACAACATTTGTAGAAGTTGGGTCCGGCTCAATAAACATTCCATCTTCACCATGTACAAAACAACCTGCAGGATCAAATGTGTAATTAACCAAACTATCTATACCACCCGAACCGGAAAGGTATTGTCCAGCGCAAAAAATTTGGTTGGTAAAGCTTGTTTCATTGTTGTCTGTAGTAGAAACCAATATAGAATATCCATCAATGTAAGTAGGTGTTTGTCTTGGAGCCGACTTCCAGAATAAACGGGTAGTAGAATCTAAAACAGTAAATGATGGAGTAATCATCCAGTTTCTGTTACCTGGTGCATAACCTTGCAACCAAGAAGAGCTTGCAGCTACAAAGTTCGCATCGCCCATTGCAGTTGCGGTATCAGCATCAGCATATGGCGCAGATAAAAACCATTCTTGAGGACGAGCATTAGCATCAGCTATTCCATCTTCATCAAAATTGGTCCAGTTCATAGCACCAACAGTACCAGATGGAAATGCATCCCAGCCGGTTACAAATACGTTTGCAGTATCTTGAAAGTCTTCCCAAATTAATGTATCAATTTGAGCGTTTGCGTTGTTTAATCCGCCTAACAATAATGCTGCAGTTAAGAGGGTAAAAATTCTTTTCATGTTATTATAGTTTTAATTAGTAATTGTTTAAAATTGAGTAACAAAAATAACCATTTTTTAAGCATATATAAATGGCAGGTGTTCTATTTAGTTTATTTATCAACAGTTTTAACTATTGAATTGGTTCAAAAATGTGAATTAAGGTAAAATCGCCTTCTAATTTGCCAGAATTTTATGCGTTGCTCAATTCTGCATAAGATTCTAAAGGCGGGCAGGTGCACATCAGGTTTCTGTCTCCATAAGCATCATCTACACGTTTTACGCTTGGCCAAATTTTAAATTCCTTCAAATAATCTAATGGAAATGCCGCGGATTTTCTGCTGTATTTATGAGGCCAATCATCACCGCTTACTTCAGTAATCGTATGTGGTGCATTTTTAAGCATGTTATCCTCTCTGCTTAGTTCACCATTTTCTATGGACTCAATTTCTTTTCTGATAGAAATTAACACATCGCAAAACCGATTTATTTCATGCAATGATTCGCTTTCTGTTGGTTCAATCATCATTGTGCCTGCCACCGGAAATGAAACTGTAGGGGCATGGTAGCCATAGTCCATTAATCGTTTTGCAATATCTGTTACTTCAATGCCGGCACTGGTTTTAAATTGACGACAATCTATAATGAATTCATGTGCCACAAAACCATTATGGTTTGTATAAAGTATAGGGAAGTGTTTTTCAATTTTTTGCTTTATGTAATTCGCATTTAATATTGCCTGAACAGTTGCCTCTTTTAAGCCGCCATGTCCCATCATTTTGATGTAGGCATAAGAGATTAACAATATGCTTGCGCTGCTCCAGTTTGCTGCAGAAACAGCAGAAATGTTTTTTGCATCTTTGTTATCTGCAAATACATGACCAGGTAAATAAGGCGTTAAATGTTCTGCAACTGCAATAGGACCCATACCGGGGCCACCACCACCATGTGGAATAGAAAAAGTTTTATGCAAGTTTAAGTGGCACACATCCGCACCAATAGTTGCAGGATTTGTAAACGCAACTTGTGCATTCATATTTGCACCGTCCATGTAAACTTGCCCACCATGTTGATGAATTAAATCTGTTACTTCAATTACAGCTTCTTCATATACTCCATGTGTAGATGGGTAAGTAAGCATGAGCGCTGCCAAGGCCTTGCTATGTTCTTCTGCTTTGGCCTTTAAATCTGTAACATCAATGTTTCCTTGCTCATCGCATTTTACAACAACAACTTTAAAGCCTGCCATTACTGCACTTGCCGGGTTTGTACCATGTGCAGAAGAAGGAATAAGAACTATATTTCTTTCTGAGTCTGAATGATTATTTAAATATTCTTTAATCACCAACAAGCCCGCATACTCACCCTGAGCACCTGAGTTGGGTTGCAATGAAACACCATGCAAACCGGTAATTTCTTTTAACAAATCTTCCAGCTCATTAATAATATGCGTGTATCCTTCTGTTTGGTTAGCAGGTGCAAATGGATGTAAGCTGCTCCACTCAGGCCAACTCAAAGGTTCTAGTTCGCTGGCTGCATTTAATTTCATGGTGCAAGAACCCAATGGGATCATAGAATGCACTAATGAAATATCTTTATTTTCTAAATGCTTCAAGTAGCGCATCATTTCTGTTTCGCTATGGTGCATGTTAAACACATCATGGCTCAGATACGCTGAATTTCGCAGCAAATCACCACCTAAGGGGCTATTAGCCTTCAGTTTATTTGCAACTGGCGCCTTGTTGCTTATGGCAGTAGCAAAAATGCTTAACAACTGATTTATATCTTCTTCATCTGTACATTCGCTAACAGAAACACTTACATTTCCGTTATCCCAATACTTAAAGTTTTTATGTTGTTCTTCTGCAAGCTTTTTAATTTCATGTTGCTTGCCATTGGAGTTAATGGTCAGCGTATCAAAATAATTTGCATTGTCGATTTTAAACCCTAATTCTTTTAATCCACTATATAGCAAGCCTGTATTTTTATGAATGGTATTTGCAATTTCTTTTATTCCATTGGGGCCATGGTACACTGCATAAAAACCAGACATAACCGCAAGCAATACTTGTGCTGTGCAAATATTTGAAGTTGCCTTGTCACGCTTTATGTGTTGTTCTCTGGTTTGCAATGCCATTCTCAATGCGCTGTTTCCGTTTGCGTCTTGAGTTAAGCCAATTATTCTGCCGGGAATATTTCTTTTATAAACATCATGCGTTGCAAAAAATGCAGGGTGTGGACCGCCAAATCCTAAGGGTACGCCAAACCTTTGCGCAGAGCCTACTACAACATCGGCACCCCACTCAGCTGGTGGAGTAAGTAATGCCAAAGACATCAAGTCTGCAGCAACAACAATTTTTATTTCTTTTTCTTTGGCTGCATCAACTAAGTTCTTGTAGTTAACCACATCGCCATAACAATTTGGGTATTGAAGTATAATTCCATAGTAATCATCATCAACTTTAAAATTGTTCACTGAATCAATATTCAATTCAATACCTAAATGCGTTGCCCTGGTTTGTAATACATCTATTGTTTGAGGGTAGCAATCGTTCGCAACAAAAAATTTATGACTGGTTTTTTTAGCCGAGCTTCTTTTGTTGTGCAGCATGATCATTGCCTCTGCAGCTGCAGTTGCTTCATCTAATAAAGACGCATTAGCTAGTTCCATTCCGGTTAAGTCGCTAACCATGGTTTGGTAATTTAACAATGCCTCCATTCTGCCTTGTGCAATTTCTGCCTGGTAAGGTGTATAGGCAGTGTACCAACCCGGATTTTCAAAAACATTGCGTTTTATAACTGATGGAACGATGCAATCATGATAGCCAAGACCAATATAATTGCTGAAAACCTTGTTTTTAGAAGCTGTTTTCTTCAGCTCTCTTAGATATTGATATTCAGAGATTCCATTAGGAATTTGAATGTTTTTCTCTAATAATATAGATTTTGGAATGACTGAATGAATCAATTCATCTACTGAATTTAAATTCATTTCTTCTAACATTGAATTTAATTCATTGTTATTCAGTCCGTTGTGCCGATTAGCAAAAGAGTTAATGCCCATGATTTTAAGATATGTGCAAAGGTAGAATATTTAGGTATTTGCCCCTAAAAATGGGCATTTTCTTAACATATTTCCATTTAAAAGGTTTTTGATTTTTAGCCTTCTTCCGTCTAATTATTATAGTTTTGAATTCAATCTTAAACTATGCCTCTCAGCAAATTACCCCTTCTTTTTTTATTCGTTTTTATCAGCCAATTAGCGCATGCTCAAAACACTGTTAATTTACTTAACGGTAAAATTATTGAGGTAAAGCAGTTTGAAATAAATGGTGAGAAAATAACATTTATAAAAACGGATGATGAAAAAGACAAGACGAAAAAAATAAGCAAGTACAAGATTTTTTCTATTGTAGATTCTTTAGGTGCTGAAAATGTAGTTTATACCAGAAACGCATCAGTGCTTGGTGAAATGAATGTAGATGAAATGAGACACTTTATGTTAGGCGAACAATTTGCTTTAAAGCATTACGACAAAGATCTAAATAAATATGTTGGATTAGCAACCGGACTAACCGGAGGTGTAATTGGTTTTTATGGTTTATTTGTTCCACCGGTGTATGCAATAGTAAATGAACGAGTAGCTCCTCCAATTAAATATCCAAAAGATGTAGAATTACCTGATGCAGCAGATCATGATTACTTTTTATATGGATACAATAAGCGAGCTGCTAACATGAAAATGAGAGACACTTTTGTATTTGGTGGCATTGGCTTAGCGGTAGGAATAACTACTTTTGTATTAGTATTTGATAATTAAGTCATGCCCAACAACAGTGTTCAAAACATTGACATTTCATTTCTAAGTGTTGTTAGAAAAGCGTTTAGTCAAGTAAGCTCTTTTTTGATTGAGAGTAATTTAATCATTGCATTGGGAGCAACATTATTGGCCCTAGAAAGTTTGGTGTTGGTTAATGCAGCTTCAGTAAGTACACTTTCGTTATTGGTTGTGTTTTTTTCTTCTATGTGTATTTATCATTTAGCAGAAATCAATTTTTCTTTTCAAATAGAACCAACATTCAAATTAGTATTAAATAATAATGAGCAATCCGCATTTCATCAAACAATGTTTATTGTTTCAGCTCTGTTTTTATTGGTATCAGTTTTCTTCTTAGAGTTAAGCAGTGTATTGTTTTTAATGTTGCTGACCATAATAACATTTGCATATGGCATTGTTAAGTTCAAAGGTGTAAGTTTTAGTTTCAGGGCGTTACCAATTTTTAAAAATATAATGTTGGCCGGCATGTGGGCAATGGTAACCGTTGTATTTCCTTTGTTGGTTGAAAAAACAGACTTATTCACTATGGCTGGTGTATTAGTATTTGTTGAACGGTTTCTGTTTATTTTGGTGCTTTCATTTATGTTTGATTTGCGCGATTACTATACAGATCCTAAAGAAGGCATAAGAACTATAGCCGGAATACTTGGGTTTAAAAAATTAAAATATGTTTCACAAATTTTGCTGCTTTTGCTAGCTATTATCAGTGTGTTTCATTTTGTTTGGTTTTACAGCGGAAACAATTGGATTCCTCTTTTGTTGGCAATTGTATTATCATTAGTAATCACTTCATTCTTTATTTTTATTACCAATAAGAATAAACCCAAGCAACATTATTCCTTGTTATTTGATGGAGCAACTGTAATTCAGGCAGTATTAGTACTAATGTTATCTTTGTTAGCGATAAATTAATTGAAATTTAGAATGAACGTACAGTTTGAGAATAGTCTTGAGTTTGCTAAATCATTAGATAGGCAGGATGAGTTAGCTGAGTATAGAAGTCGATTCTTTTTTCCTGTGATAAAGGGAAAATCACAAATATATTTTACCGGAAACTCCTTAGGCTTACAACCTGTTGCAACTGAATCATACATTGAACAAGAGTTAAATGACTGGAAAGAGTTTGGAGTTGAAGGGCATTTTCATGCTAAGAACCCTTGGTATTCGTATCATGAACTGTTGAGAGATGCAAGCGCAGAGTTAGTAGGTGCAAAACCTAGTGAGGTGGTAATCATGAATTCATTAACTACCAACTTGCACTTATTAATGGTTTCGTTTTATCGCCCAACCAAACAGCGTTATAAAATAATTTGTGAGTACGGAGCATTTCCGTCTGATAACTATGCTTTACAAAGCCAAGCACAATTTCATGGCTTTGATGCAGATGATGCAATAGTAATTGTAAAACCAAAAGTGGGTACACACGTAATTGCGCATGAAGATGTGTTAAAAGCAATCGAAGAGAATAAAGATAGTTTGGCTTTAGTAATGATGGGTGGAGTAAATTATTATAATGGACAGGTTTTTAATATGTCTGAAATAACAGAGGCTGCTCATAATGTTGGTGCCATTGCTGGTTTTGATTTAGCACATGCTACAGGAAACATAAAAATGAGTTTGCATGATTGGAATGTTGATTTTGCCGTTTGGTGTTCGTACAAATATTTAAATGCAGGCCCCGGAAGTGTAGCAGGTGCATTTGTACATGAAAAGCATTTATGTAATAAGGACTTGCCGCGTTTTGCAGGGTGGTGGGGAAATGATCCTGCTACCAGATTTCAAATGGCCGATAAATTTGAGCCTGTGGCAGCTGCAGATGCATGGCAGTTAAGCAATGCACCGGTATTGAGCATGGCCGCGTTAAAAGCCAGTCTAGATATATTTACTACAGCGGGATTAGAAAAGCTAACTATTAAGAGTAAACTACTCACTTCTTATTTAGAGTATGTGTTAAAAAATGTTTCAGATGAAATTCAAATTATAACACCTGTAGAAAGAGGCTGTCAGTTATCTGTTATTATACCCAGAGATGGAAAAAGAATACATGAGTACTTAACAGATAATGGAGTAATTACGGATTGGAGAGAACCGGATGTATTGCGTTTGGCTCCTGTCCCATTGTATAATTCTTTTGAAGATGTATTTAAATTAGGCAATGTGATGAAAGAAGCATTTGCCGTAACGGCTTAATAAGATGAAAAATATTTCAGTTGTGGGCGCTGGTTTAGTTGGTTCATTACTTTCTATTTACCTGGCAAAAAAAGGATTTAATGTAAATGTGTTCGAAAGAAGACCAGATTTAAGAAACACCGATATATCTGCCGGTAAATCAATAAATCTTGCATTGAGTAATAGAGGTTGGAAAGCATTAGAAGGGGCAGGACTTGGAGATGATATCCGGAAAATAGCTATACCTATGCCGGGTAGGATTATGCACAGTACTACGGGAGAATTAAGCTTTCAGCCTTATGGCAAAAAAGACCAGGCAATTTATTCTGTTTCGCGTGGCGGATTAAATGAAATAATGTTGAATAAGGCTGAAAAGCACGGTGCCAAAATTTTGTTTAACAAAAGATGCAAATCAATAGATTTTTGTATTCCAAAAATTACATTGGAAGATTATAAAACGAAAGATATAACTGAAGTCAATTCAGATGTAGTTTTTGGAACAGACGGTGCATTTTCTGCAGTGCGTTACCAAATGCAAAAAACAGATAGATATAATTATCATCAAATGTTTTTAGAGCATGGGTACAAAGAATTATCCATTCATCCTGACGAGAACGGAAATCATAAACTAGATAAAAACGCTTTACACATTTGGCCGAGAGGTGGCTTTATGTTGATAGCCCTACCTAATTTAGATGGAAGTTTTACGGTTACCTTGTTTTTGGCGTATGAAGGCGAGCATTCATTCGAGAATTTACAAGATGCAGCCTCTGTAATAAAGTTTTTTGAAACGCACTTTGCAGACGCATTGAAAGTGATGCCTCATTTAAGTGAAGAGTTTTTTGAAAATCCAACCGGTTCATTAGTAACGGTAAGATGCTATCCTTGGGTAAAAGAAAACAAAGTGTGTTTGTTGGGAGATGCAGCTCATGCTATTGTTCCATTTTACGGACAGGGAATGAACAGTGGATTTGAAGATTGTTCTGCCTTGCATGAAATAATGGAAAAAGAAAACGACTGGACAAAAATTTTAACGCAGTTTCAAAAAGAACGCAAACCTGCCGGTGATGCAATTGCAGATTTGGCGCTGTATAATTTTATTGAAATGCGCGATTTAGTTGGCGATAAAAAATTCTTGCTTCGCAAAAAAATTGAAGCATGGTTTAGTGAAAAGCATTCTGATGTTTGGATACCGCAATATTCAATGGTAACCTTTAGTCACATTCCATATCACCATGCACTTGCAAAAGGTAAAATGCAAAGAGAAATAATGGATAAAGTAATGCAGATGCCGGATATAGAAAACAAATGGAATAGTGAAGAAGTAGAAAATACGATTCTAAGCGAACTGAAAACAGTAAGTTTAGCCAACTAAAAAAGGATTGTGTTTCTTTTCGTGTCTAATAGTTGTTTCAGGGCCATGTCCGCAATAAACCACAGTATCATCATCTAGTTTAAACAGTTTCTCTTTAATATTTGTTAAAAGCTGGTTGTGGTTTCCGCCCGGTAAATCTGTTCTGCCAATGCTTTCGTAAAACAACACATCACCGCCAATTAAAAATTTATGCTCTTTTGAGTAAAAGCAAATACTTCCGGGGCTATGACCGGGAACAAAAAATATTTGAAGTTTTTCATTTCCTAATATTACCTCATCACTTTCATCTAAAAACTTATCGGGTGGTGGAGAAGGAATCATTTGCACCCCATAGGTTTGACCATAAACCGGTGCGGCTTGCAATAGTGGTAAGCCTTCTTTATGAATCCAAAGAGGAATGCTGTATTTACCGGTTACAAAATTATTTCCTAAAACATGATCTATATGGCAATGAGTGTTGATTAATAATATGGGCTGTAGTTTTTCAGTTTCGATATATTCACTTAATTCGTTTTGCTCTTCAGAGCTGTAGCAGCCCGGGTCAAATATGATGCACTCTTTGTTTTCATTAGACAAAACAAATGTGTTTTCTTGAAACGGGTTAAAAACAAATAATTTTACGTTTAACATAGCGTCTATAAATAACTATTTTTAAGTCGAATTGTCACAAAACCTTCATATTTTCAGGGTAAAGGCATGAAGCAACATGAAAGGCAAAATTATCGTTAAATTCGCATACTACACCCTTATCAATGAATAATATTCAAAACCGGGCTTTAAATACCTTTCTAACTTTTGTTTTAGGCGCTTTTCTAATATTGCCAAGTAACACACAAGCTCAGTTTTATCGTGGTTTGCAAACCGATTTCGGAAAAAACAGAGTACAATACAATCAATTTGACTGGACATTTTATCGTTTTAAAAATTACGACACTTATTTTTATTTGGGTGGGCAAGATTTAGCCGCATTTGTTGGGCAGACTGCCGAAGAGGAAATTGAAGAGTTGGAAAAACTTTTTGATTACAGCACGAGTGGAAGAATTCATTTTATGATTTTTAATAAGCTGTCTGATTTAAAGCAAACAAATATTGGACTGGAAAATGAAACAGAGGAATACAACTCTGGGGGAGTTACTAAAATAGTTGGCAATAAAGTATTGCTTTACTTTAATGGTGACCATGAGCATTTAAGGGAGCAAGTGCGGTATGGAATTGCACAAGTGCTTTTTAGTCAGCTTATGTATGGCGGAAATATTAGAGATCGTTTACAAAGTTCTGTATTGCTGAGTTTACCGGAATGGTATTCTGAAGGTTTATTGACATACATAGCCAGAGGCTGGACAGAAGAAGATGATAATAGAATGAAAGATGGCGTGTTGGATGGAAGATACACCAAGTTCAAAAAATTTATTTCTGAAGATGAGGAGTTTGCAGGTCATTCCTTGTGGCATTTTGTTTTTGAAACATATGGCTCAGCATCTGTTGCCAATATGTTATACATGACTCGCATAAACAGAAATGTTGAAAGTGGGTTTGAGTTTGTATTGGGATTGTCACTAAAATCCTTAAATGAAAATTGGGTAAGCTATTATGAGAAGAAGTACGAGAATAGTGATAAAAATAAAAGCGAACCAAAAGGATCTATTCAGGTTCAAAAAACAAAATCGAAATTTAACTATAATAATATAGGATTAAGTCCGGATGCAAAAAGCATTGTATATGTGACCAATCAAATTGGCAAGTATAAAGTGTGGTTGTATGATTTAAAAACACACAAAAAGAAATGTATTTCAAGAGGTGGTTATAAGTCTATGGTTCAAGAAATTGATTATAGTTTTCCGGTAGTAACTTGGCATCCTTCAGGTAAGCAGATTACCATTTTTAAAGAGAAAAAGGGTAAAATTTTAATGGATTTTTATGATGTAAAAAAAGGAAAGACTATTCAGAACAACTTCTTTTATTTTGAAAAGGTATTGGATGTGAGCTATTCTGAAGATGGGGAAAACATTCTGTTATCAGGCATTAGAAGAGGTCAATCAGATTTATTTGTATACAACATAAGAACGAGAACAACAGAACAAATTACCAATGATTTTTTTGATGACCTAAATCCTAGTTTTAGTTTAGATGACAAGTTTATACTTTTTAGTTCAAACAGAACAAACGATACGTTAGGTGTAGAGGTAGAGAAAATCCTGCCAGAGAGAAATAACTTTGATATTTTTCTTTACGACTACAAAACTAAATCGCCAACGTTAAAAAGAGTAACCAATACACCCATTCATGATGAAATGCATCCCTTGCAATTAGATTCAGTTGGGTTTTCATACATAAGCAATAGAAATGGTATTTATAATCGCTACATAAGCACATTAGACAGTGCCTTAGCATATATTGATACAACAGAACACTATCGTTACATAATTAAGAATTATGAACAATCTCATTATAATAGAAGCGTAGAGCAGCACAGTGTTAATAGTTATAAAACACATTATGCAGAATTGTTTTATCAAGATGGAAAGCAAAATATTTATATTAATGCTGTACCTGAATCAAATCTTTCTGAAGAAGCCAGGGTGTATCGTCCAAGTCAAATCATACAATACATTCCACCGAATGAACAGGCAGAGGTAAAGGATGAAAATGTTATTCAATCAGAGCCTAAGACTAAAGCAGAAACGGACAGCTCAAAAATTGATATAAATAACTATCTGTTTCAAAGTGAGTTTGAAGAAGAAGCGGCAGATGCATCAAAAAAAGAGGGTGAGGAGGAAAAAGAAAAACCAACAAGCTTGTTAAGTGGAATCATATCGTCTGAAAACGCTGCTGATACGCTGCCTTTTAGATTGCCAAAGCAAAGACAGTATGAAACATCTTTTTCAACTCAGTATTTTGTTGCTCAACTTTCAAATAGTGCTTTGAATGAATCGTATCAATCATTTTCGGGAAGAGCATCGTTTTTTGATACTGGCATTAATGGATTTATTAAGCTGGGACTAACAGATTTGTTTGATGATTATAGATTAACAGGCGGAGTAAAGCCATCGTTCAATTTAAATAGCAATGAGTACATAGCTTATTTCGAAAATTATAAAAAGCGCTTGGACTACAAACTTACTTTTTACAGAGGTGCAAGAGAGCTAAGTTCAGATAGTTTATTTCAATTGTCTGAAGTGCAAACTCATGAGGCTAAAATAAAATTGATTTGGCCGTTTAATGATTTGTCAAGCGTACGATTTACATATGGGTATAGAAACGACAGGCAAGTCATTCTTTCTACTGATGATCTTTCATTGATACAGCCAAATAGAAGCAGCAATTACTTTACTAACAAAGCAGAGTACGTGTATGACAATACAATGATAACCGGGTTGAATCTTAGGAACGGAATGCGAATGAAATTATTTGCAGAAGTATTAAATGAGGTAGAGGAGCAGTTCAATGTATACGTTTTTGGATTAGATGTTAGAAATTACACCAAAGTGCATAGACAGATAATATGGGCAAATCGATTTGCAGCTAGTACATCGCAAGGAGATGCAAAGTTAATTTATTACATGGGTGCGCTTGATAATACCTTTGTGCCTACAAATAATTTTGATGACAATGTTCAAATTGACCAAACTGAAAATTATGCATTCCAAACGATTGCCACCAATATGCGGGGCTTCTTACAAAATATAAGAAATGGAAACAATTTTGCAGTTATAAATAGTGAGGTACGCGTACCAATTTTTGAATACTTATTCAACAGGCCTATACGTTCTGATTTTTTGCGCAGTATGCAAATTACCACCTTTGTAGATGTGGGTACAGCTTGGACAGGTTCATCTCCATTTGCGGATGATAATTCACTTAATATTGAAATTATAGATTCTCAGCCCATAACCGTTACCTTACAAAAGCAAATAGAACCGGTGGTTGCCGGCTATGGGTTTGGTGTGCGTAGCAGAGTGTTCGGTTATTATATTAAAGGAGATTGGGCATGGGGAATTGAAGATTCTGTGAGACGTGATTTAATATTTTACCTTTCTTTAGGTCTGGATTTCTAAATAGCATTCATTTTCGTTTATGAAAAAAAACAAGAATATGGAAACAATTATACTTACATTAATAATTGGTATTGTTGCCGGTGTAGTTAGTGGTTTTGTTGGTATTGGTGGTGGGCTAATTATAGTACCTGCAATGGTTTTCTTTTTTGGAATGACACAGCATGGTGCACAAGGAACTTCATTAGCAATGATGTTGCCGCCAATTGGAATACTAGCCGTATACAATTATCATAAAGCAGGTCATGTAGATTTAAAAATTGCTGCAATCTTAGCAGTAACATTTATAATTGGTAGTTATTTTGGTTCCAGATATGCAGTAAATCTTTCTGCAGATACACTCAAAAAAATATTTGGAGTATTTATAATTATGGTTGGTATTAAATTAATATTTGGAAAATAATTTATGGCGTTAGCAGATAAAATACAGAAACTCGCTTCAGATTATCATAAGGATGTAGTTGAAATTCGAAGACACATACATGCTAATCCGGAGTTATCTTTTGAGGAGTTTGAAACGGCAAAGTATATTTCATCACAGTTAAAAAATATTGGTGTAAAGCATGAGGTTGGTGTAGCAGATACAGGCATTGTTGCCATTATTGATGGTAAGAATCCGGACACAAAAACAGTTGCCTTGCGTGCAGATATGGATGCTTTGCCCATTGTAGAGGCAAATGATGTAGACTACAAATCAAAAAATGAAGGTGTAATGCATGCTTGTGGGCATGATGTTCACTCATCTTCTTTATTGGGTGTAGCAAAAATACTGCATCAGGTAAAAGGCGATTTTGAAGGAAGAGTAAAATTAATATTCCAGCCCGGTGAAGAAAGAATGCCCGGTGGTGCTTCAAAAATGATTGCCGAAGGCGTATTAAAAAACCCTAAACCAAAAACCATATTAGGTCAGCATGTTATGCCATTTATTGATGTTGGCAAAGTGGGTTTTCGTTCTGGTTTATATATGGCCAGTGCAGATGAAATATATGTTACGGTAAAAGGTAAGGGTGGACATGCTGCAATGCCACATTTAAATATCGATCCCGTACTCATTGCTTCTAACATCATTGTTTCCTTGCAACAAATTGTAAGTAGGTTTGCAAGCCCAACAATACCAAGTGTACTTTCTTTTGGAAAAGTAATAGCGGATGGTGCAACGAATGTAATTCCTAACGAAGTTTATTTAGAAGGAACGTTTAGAACCTTTGATGAAAAGTGGCGAGCCGAAGCGCATGACAGAATGAAAGGTATTGCAGAAGATATGGCAAGAAGTATGGGTGGTTCGGTAGATTTTAATATTGTTAAAGGGTATCCGGCTTTAATTAATAATGAAGAAGTAACGCAGGTTGCTAAGAGCAACGCCATAGATTATTTAGGAAAAGAGAATGTAGAAGATATTGGCATGTGGTTAGCTGCTGAAGATTTTGCTTATTATTCTCAAGAGATGCCGGCTTGTTTTTATCGATTAGGAACGAGGAACGAAGCGAAAGGAATAACATCTTCGGTTCATACACCTACATTTAATATTGATGAGAATGCTTTAGAGGTTGGTATGGGTTTAATGACATACCTTGCCATTAAAGAGCTTGGAAATTAATTTGCTTAGTTACCTAATTCAGAATAGAATTTAATTCTTACCAGTTGGATGTCTTCTTTCGAGTAATACTCTTCACCTAATTCTGCTAGGCAATCTTCTATTGAATCTGTTTCTGCTTCGCGATAGTAATCAAATATTTCTTCTTGCCTTTCTTCATCCACTATATCATTAATATAATAGTTAAGATCTAGTTTGGTTCCGGAATTTACAATGCTTTCAATTTCAGTTACCAATTGAGCAAGCGTTAATTTTTTGGTGTCGGCAATATCATCTAGTGAGCGTTTGCGGTCAACGTTTTGAATAATGTAAACCTTAAGGCTAGATTTATTCACTAAAGATTTTACAACCAAATCACTTGGGCGATCTATTTCGTTTTCTTCAACGTATTTGCTGATTAATTCTATAAACGGCTTACCGTATTTCATCGCCTTTCCGGTACCAACACCAACAATGGTTTTTAGTTCATCCATGTTTATTGGGTACTGGCTAGACATCTCTTCCAATGATGGGTCTTGAAAGATTATAAAAGGCGGTAAATTCTTTTGTTTGGCAACTTTCTTTCGTAAGTCCCTAAGCATGGAATATAATTCTTCATCTAAAGAAGCAGTGCCACCTTTCATTTCACCACCTCCATCATCACCTTCTATATCTCGGTAATCATGATCTTTAGTAAGCATTATTGATGTCGGTTTCTTTAAGAACTTCTTTCCCGCATCGGTTAAACTTAACAATCCATAATTCTCAATATCTTTTTGTAATAAACCATGTATTGTTGCCTGACGAATAGCGGCCATCCAATGTTTACCCTCATAGTCATCTCCTTCTCCAAATATTTCTAATTCATTGTGATGGTAGTTCGATACATGTTGATCATCATGCCCAATTAATACATTTACAATGTGCTGAGCAGCAAATTTTTCATTTACCTCTTTAATTACTTTTAGCATTAGTGCAACATCATCTTTTCCTTCAAATTCTTCTTTAGGATGTAAACAGTTATCGCAATTTTCACAATTCTCTTTTTTGTATTCTTCTCCAAAGTAATGCAGCAATGTTTTTCTTCTACAAACTGATGATTCTGCAAAAGTTACTGTTTCAGCTAATAGCTGTTTTCCTATTTCCTGCTCTGCAACAGGTTTTCCCTTAAAAAACTTCTCAAGTTTTTCTATGTCTTTATAGCTATAAAAAGTAACACACTTTCCTTCCAGTCCGTCTCTTCCTGCTCTTCCTGTTTCCTGATAATATCCTTCCAGGCTTTTTGGAACATCATGATGTATTACAAATCGAATATCCGGTTTATCAATTCCCATTCCGAATGCAATGGTTGCAACAATCACATCCACATCTTCCATTAAAAATTTATCCTGGTGAGATGAACGGGTGGCTGAATCTAAGCCTGCATGATAAGGCAAGGCTTTAATGCCATTCACGTTTAATGTTTCAGCAACTTCTTCTACCTTTTTTCTGCTAAGGCAATATATAATTCCAGATTTGCCCGAGTTTTGTTTAATGAATTTTATTATCTCTTTATGAACGTTAATCTTTGGTCTAACATCATAATATAAGTTGGCTCTGTTAAAGGAGTCTTTAAAAACTTTGGCTTTCATCATGCCTAGGTTTTTTTGTATGTCTTGTTGTACTTTTTCAGTGGCCGTTGCAGTTAATGCAATTACTGGAGCTGAACCCAAACGGTCTATAATGGGTCTTAGTTTTCTGTATTCCGGTCTAAAATCATGTCCCCATTCAGAAATACAATGCGCTTCATCTATTGCAAAAAATGAGATATTAATTTCTTCTAAGAATTTAATGTTGCTTTCTTTGGTTAAAGATTCTGGAGCTACGTATAGTAGTTTTGTTTTACCTGCTATGGTATCTTCTTTTACTCTTTCAGTGTCTGCTTTAGTAAGAGAAGAGTTTAAAAAATGTGCAATGCTATCATCTGTATTGAACCCTCTAATTGCATCTACTTGGTTTTTCATTAATGCAATTAATGGTGATACAATAATTGCTGTTCCATTAGCCATTAAAGCGGGAAGTTGGTAACACATAGATTTACCACCACCTGTTGGCATAATTACAAATGTGTCCTTCTTCTTTATTAAATTGTATATTATTGCTTCTTGTTCTCCTTTAAACGCTTCGTAACCAAAATGCTTGTGTAATGCATCATGTAGCGTAATCTCCTTAACTGCGGTTGGCATTGACTTTTGTAATTATTTGAAAAATTTAGTTTCTTAATTATAAATATAGTCTAGTTTTGTAATACTA
>JABDLV010000157.1 GCA_013001815.1 Bacteroidia bacterium | reverse complement strand
TTCATTCTTTCCTGATGCTCTTTTTGTCTTTTCTCAATATCATTCATTCTATTTTCTAATTTACTAATCACCTCTTTCTTCTTTTCGTACTCTTCCTTAGTAATTTGTTCATCAGTATATTGTTTTTCCAACTTATCTCTCAACATTTGAATTTTATCTCTGGTGCTTTTTATTTCTTGCTTGCCTTTATCCAGATTCTTCTTCACCTTCTCTTTCTTTTCTTTTATAATGACTTCTGTTTCCACATCATCATCATGAGAATGGCCTTTATGCTTTCCTTTGGAATGCTCATGTCCTTTACCTTTATCATGTCCATATGCATTGCCTTTACCTTTATTGCCCATTACTTTATCATCATCAGAATCATCATCCTCTTCTTCTTCAATATCAGTATCTGAATCATCCCTGCCATCGTCATTATCCGAGTCCATATCTTGATCATTTTCGGCCTCATCATCTGCTTCAACATCAGGTTTAGTTTTAACAGGTTTTTCTTTTATAGGTTTATTTTTTATTTGTTCAATTTTGTCTTTTGCTTTGTCAGCTTTTCCTTTTTGCGCAAATAATTCACCTGTACAAAGTATAAAGCACAAGCATAATATGATAAATAATAAATTTTTCATCGGTGAGTTAATTTAAAGTGTATTTAGTAAGCTATCCAGCTCTTTATTTATTTGTTCAGTTTCTTTTAAATCGTCTTGCACTGCATTTTCTAACGCCTCAACTTCTTTGATCTCTTTTTCTGTGTTTGCACTAGAATTTTCGGTTGATGGACTGCTACAAGCAACAAATAATGCAGCGACTAATAATATTGTACTTAAAATTTTCATGATCTACTCTTTTATAATTTGTAGCTAATATTATACCAATTATTTGAAAGTAGATTCATCTTTACAAGAAATTATTCACAAAAAAAACCGGTATCGTGGTTGCGATACCGGTTTGGGCAAGTTCTCCGTATTTGAGAGTGAATCTTTATATTGTGTTAAGCAAACTATCTAAAACTGTTGCTCTTTGTTTTCCGGTTTTGTTTAACTCTTTTATTTCCATTTTAAGAGTTTCTATTTGTGAGTCATATTCCTGCACTTTTACATCTTCTTTTGGGCTTTCATTGGTTGCAAAGGCAAAAACACTTAGTGTTAGAGCTGCGGCAAAAAAGAGAAGTATGTATTTTTTCATTTTCATGTTCTTGACTTCACTTTCTCTTCATACAAAGCTCGTGCCAGAAAATTAGAAAAGATAGGAAATACGTCTGTATATAATTGAATTGCAGATAATTAAAAAACTTTAAATTATTTTTTCGAAAAATGAAAATGATGAAAAAACACCAATTTTCTATGATTTTTTGATTTTCCAAAAGCATTCCGTAGGATGAAAAAGGGCAAGAATCCAGGCTATTTTGGCTAAACAGGCTTCAGAATTTCATCAATTTCTGGCATAACCTGGTTTTTTACCAAATCCTTTAGGCTTTCTCGCTTGGTAATCATATAATCCTGCCTATTATGAATGAGTACTTCTGCTGGCCTAAATCTGCTATTATAATTAGAGGCCATCGTAAAGCAGTAAGCTCCGGCATTTCTAAACATGATAATATCGTTCTTTCTTACCTCATTTAGTATTCTATCTGCTCCAAATGTATCTGTCTCACATATATTACCCACAATGGTATAAATCTTCTTATCTCCCTCCGGATTGCTAACGTTTTCAATTTCATGGTACGCATCATAAAACATAGGTCTAACAAAATGGTTGAAACCCGAGTCTAAACCAACAAATGTGCATGAAGTGGTTTGCTTAACCAGGTTTGCATTCGCAAAGAAGTAACCGGCATCACTCACCATAAACTTACCAGGTTCAAATTGCAGTGTATATTCCTTTCCCATTTTTGTGCAGAACGCATTAAATGCTTTGCTAAAATGAAAGCCAAAGGATTCAATTTCGGTATGCAAATCATCTTGATGATACTTTACTTTAAAACCACTACCAAAATCAATGTGCTGCACCGTATCAAATTGTTCAACAACTGAAAATATTAATTCTGCAGCGTGTATAAATACATCTGAGTCTAGTATATCTGAGCCTGTGTGGACATGTATTCCAGCGATATTGATATTTAATCGATCTACAATTCTCTTAACATTTGGCACTTGATGAATAGAAATTCCAAACTTAGAATCTATGTGTCCGGTTGAGATTTTACTATTTCCACCTGCCATTAAATGCGGATTGATACGAATAAACAAAGGAATATTGGGATGATTCATTCCCATGTACTCCAGCATATTCATGTTGTCTACATTTATGGTTACTCCTTTTTTAACTACCTCATTGTATTCCATCTCAGAAATATTATTAGGTGTAAATACGATGTCATTTGGTGAGAAACCTGCCATCAGACCCAATTCTACTTCCTGTATAGAAACGCAATCTAACCCTGAGCCCAAACTATTGAATAATTGAAGAATGGTAACGTTGCTTAAGGCTTTGCACGCATAATGCACCTTTAGCTTTTTTACTTGAAATGACTCTGTAAAGCGCGTATAATTATCGATTATTCTTTGGCTATCATATACATATAGCGGGGTGCCATATTTCTTACAAAGTGCTTCTGGGCTGATGTCTTGGATGTTGAACATGCTGAGAAAAATTAATTTGCAATGTTACGGATTATGCAGGTTTATAGAAAGAAAAGGGCCGAAATTGATGAATGGCCCAATAAATCAGCTTGAAGCGTAACATATTTATATGTAAATTAGCTCATACCTTAACGCCCTACGAAAATGAGATACCTTCTAAGCTTACTAATTATATTTATTTGTTTTTCTGTTACAAGCCTTCATGGCCAGTCTCTCATTGATGAGAAGATTCAGAAAATAGAACTAGAACAAAACAAATCTTCTCTATTTCAATTTTACTTGGATGAACCTGCAAAAAAGATTCTAAAACTAGAATATGAATCTGATGGCAAGGAAATAGACGGTGAACTGAGTGAAGATGGCAAAACAGTTTACCTAAAGGATTATAAAGCTAAATCCAGAGTAAAAGCTTCAGTTGTTTATCGCACCGGTAAAAAGGATTCGTTTACAAAAAGCTCTTGCTATATAGATCCTGTAATTCCTATTTTATAAAAACAGTTGTTTGTCTTTTGGGTGCTTAACAGAAAAGGATAATTTCCTTTTAGCTGTTTCATTTGGTTTCAGTGCAATCTTCCAAATTACAATTCCTTTTTCTGCATTATAAATTGCACCTGATTTTTCTATCAATTTTACCTCTATATCTTTTTGTTTTGAAACCGGTATTTGATCTTCAACTAAAATGGTAACATCTTTCTTCTTGGTGTTACGCACCGTTATTTCATAAGTACGTTCTATTGTAGTGTTGCTACCAATGGTTTTGGTACTGCAAAAATCTTTTAGCTTTTCTCTGGTTACCACTACAGATTTATCTCTACCTAAAGAAAGCAGAAGGGTATCCTTTGTATTTCTAGGATTGATATATGTTTCAGCCACATAAGCCCCTTCAAAATAAATATTAGCGCTACCGGCCAGTAAATTATACTCATCCCAACCGGAAACATTTGCAGTTAAGAATGCATCTTTATCCATTTTAGGCACTGCAGCATGTCTATATACAGCGGGAAGCGAAAACTTTTGTATGTCTACTAAATACTCTTTCCCGTCACTCGGCACTGAATAAGGAATAGAAATATTAAAGTCTACAGAGGTTTCTTGGGATTGAATACTCACCTGATCTGCCATTCCGGTATCAAAAGTTGGTGCAGCCAATACCGCTCCTTCATAATTCTTGCTGTACTTATTTTGTATTTTATTTGTACGATTGTATCCTGCAGCTTGGCCATATGTAATGTACCATGGGTATAGCAATGGTTTGGTTCCCCCAAGGCTTGGATTGCCGGTAGATAATGTCAAATCTACTTTATCCCAGTCTACCCCACTGTTTTGGTACACTTGGGCTTTGTATTCCATGTTTAATGGTTTGGTAACATCATCCACCCTTAAATCATAAAAAGGTCTCCAGCCTGCTCCATTAACCATATACGATACTTCTAAGTTTATTGCTTGCTTAGCTTTTGAACGCACAGAGATTTCCAGCTTGCTACTTGGCTTATTGGTTTTTGAACGCAGTGAATTCAGTTGTCTATTGACCTTATTGATTTCTTCCTGTTTCTTCTTTTCATCCACTTTCAACTGAATCATTTCATTCTTAATCTCCAGTGTTCTATTTCTAACATATGTGGATATAGCTTGTAAATTTTGCAAACTTAAAGCTGTGTTATCACCTGTAATCTTCTTATTTGCTTGAAGTACACTTTGCTCTTCATTTAATGCAACTAAAGAGTTTTGAATTCTACTGCGCTCAGTGGCTAACTTTTCCAGTTCTTCTTCCAGCTTTATCACCTCATCAGTCTTAGCACTTTCATCAATGAAATTTAACTGCTTGTTTACTGATAGAATGGTAAAATCTCCACTCCCTTTAACACTTACACTCTGAGCATTAATTGAGCTGGATAGCCCCTTTACCTCAACAATTGTATTTCCCGCTGATACATTTGCTTTTACCGTTCTAGTAATAAAAGCACCTTGCAAGTACACTTTTACATTGTTTATTCTAGAAACTGTTGGATTGACTTTGCCTTCAGAAAAAGACAGTTGTGGACAGCACATAGCGATTGCCAGTGCAATAATTAATACTCTCATGAATTATTTAGTTTTATAGTTTGTAGCGAATTAGTTTTTGCTTGCTAATTGCTCTCTAATTTTCGACAGTTCGAAATTAAAATTTGTAGCACTCATACTCTCATCATCTTTAAAATAATAAACACCACCCCAATCATACAATACCTTTTTATAGGTAACTGTTTTCTCTCTTTCATCATCCGATGGTATTTCATACTCAACTAATGTATAGTACACTTTTCTTTTTTCTTCTTCTTCTGTTTGTTCAGAAATTGCTTTCGGTATGAGTTCTAAATTATTTCTTAAATACGTTTTACGCTCCTTAACAATTGGCTCTTTTACCGTATTTCCTTGAGAAGCTTTCTTTCTCGCAAGCTCTTCTTCTTTACGCTTTTTAGCCGCAGCTATTGCGGCATTCTTCTCGGCCAGTTGCTCTGCTTTTACCGCAGCTAACTCTGCCAAAGCAGTACTATCAGAAATATCTTTTTCTCTTTGTGCTGCTAATTTAATTAATCTCTCTTCTTCTTGCTTTTTAGCTAAGGCTTCTGCTTCAATTCTGGCTTTTTCATCTGCTTCAGCTTTGGCTTTGGCTTGCTCAGCTAACAATGCTTCTTGTTTTGCTTTTTCTTCTGCTTCTACTCTTGCACGTTCTTCTGCTGCCTTCTTATCAGCTTCTGCTTTCGCTAAGGCATCTGCTTCTTCTTTGGCTTTTTGTTCTGCAGCTAAACGCACTCTTTCCTCTTCTGCTTTTTTAGCAGCTAGAGTTTCTGCTTCTTTAATAGCATCTTGCTTTGCTTTTTCCTCAGCAGCTAGTTTTGCTTTTTCTTCGGCAGCTTTCTTTTCTTCTTCAGCTTTAGCTAAATCCAATGCTTCTTGTTTAGCTTTCTCCTCAGCTTCTTTTCTAATTTTTTCTTCTTCTTTTGCTTGTTTCAGTGCAAGTGCTTCCGCATCAGCAATGGAATCTTTCCGTTGTTTTTCAAGTTTAGCTAAACGAGCCTGTTCTAACTTTTCTAATCGTTCTTTTTCTTTAGTTGCAGCAATTGCATCTTGCTTAGCTTTCTTTTCAGCAGCAATTCTCAATCGTTCTTCTTCTTTTTCTTTTGCGGCAAGTGCTGCTTCTGCTTGTTTAGTTGAATCTTCTTTAGCTTTTTCTATTCTAGCTTGCTCTGCTAAGTCTGCTTGTCTTTTTCTTTCTGCGGCTTGCGCTGCTAATATGGAATCTTGTTCTGCTTTTGCCTCTGCAGCTCTTTGCATTCTTAACTCTTCAGCCTTTTGTAGTGCCAGTGCTTGTTCTGCTTTTTGTATAGAATCTAACTCTAACTTTTTAGCCGCTGCAACTCGTATTCTTTCTGCTTCTGCATTCTTTTCTTCTTCAATAGCTGCAGCTTGTGCCATTGCTTGTTGTTCCTTTTCTATTCTTTCTTCTTCCGGTACTTTCTTTATGGCCTCGTTTCGCACTTGTTCAATTTCTTGTTTTCTTCTACCCGCATACTCGGCATCAAACGTAAACTCTTCTGTATCGTCACCAAAAGTAATAACGGCAATAGGCTCATTTAAGAGGTCTATCGTCTCCATATCTTTTGCCACTCTAAACAACTCTAGATTAAACTTGTATTGATAGATAAGGTCTTCCACTTCAACCGGAACATTGGTATTGATTTGAATTGATTTGGTACCGTATCCTTTTTTAGAAAATTCTAATGTGTAAACGGCCTGATAATCTATATTCAAAATAAACCTACCATTAGATGAAGTAATCACATCATATACATATTCATTCCCTTTAAACACTTTGATTAACGCGCCTTCCAGTGCTTTTCTGGTTTTATCTTTTTGCACTTGACCTAACACTTCCATGTTGCCCATATTTTGAGCAAAGGCATTAGGACCAACTATTATTGTGGCACTAAAAATTAAGGTGAAAAATATATTGAATAAGGAAAAAGAGGATTTCATAAATTATTATTAAGATTTATGCTTTAATACTATACGCCAATATTATGATATTATTTTAAACCAAAGGTTTAACCCATTAATTGCATTGCTTTTTGCATGGCCAGGTTAAACCTATCTTCTTTTAACGCAGGTAAATCATTTTGTTCAGATAAATAAGTCTTTAAATTTTCGCTTGCAAGATTACCCGTTAAATCGTCATCTGCCATAGGACAACCTCCAAATCCTTTCATTGCAGAATCAAATCGAAGACATCCATTTTCATACGCTGCTGCCACCTTTTCTTGCCAATTATTAGGAGTTGTATGTAAATGAACTCCAAATTCTATGCCATCAAATTCAGGTATTAAATTGCTTAACATATACTTAATATCCTTAGGCTCAGCAACTCCAACGGTATCAGCTAAACTAATAGTTTTAATATCCGATTCTACCATTTTGTTTGCCCATTCTAATGCTATATCTGCATTCCAATCATCTCCATAAGGATTACCAAAGGCCATGGAAATGTAGATGACTAACTCCTTTTTATTTGAGATGCACAAATCCTGAATTTCCATAACATTCTCAAAAGCTTTTTCAATGCTAGAATTTGTATTTCTCTGCTGAAATGTTTCAGAAATAGAAAAAGGAAAGCCTAAATAGCTTATTTCTTCGAATTCACATGCATCATTGGCTCCACGCAAATTGGCCACAATGGCCAGTAATTTTGAGTTTGTTGAAGATAAATCAAGTTTTGAAAGCACTTCAGCAGTGTCTTTCATTTGAGGTACCGCTTTTGGACTTACAAAACTTCCAAAATCAA